>JANNSK010000102.1:0-44539 GCA_031402515.1 Alphaproteobacteria bacterium
TTGTCGTTGCCAAGCTCGGGCGCGACGGCAAGGAATACAAGGTTCCCGCCAACGAGCGCAAAATGATGCCCATCCCGCGCACGAATGATTTCAACGAGACCATCGTTGCCCCGACTTTCAACGGCACGATGGAAGTGGTGCGGATGATGGATGTCGCCATCCACGCCGGCGTCAAAATCGAGCAACGTCAAGATGGCAGCACCGCCATCGGCGATCAGGTTTTCGGGCCGGAAACGCTGCGTTGGAAAATCATCAACGCACTCAGCAAAGAAACCGCCAAGGCGCAGACGACCAAACCCCGCGCGGAACTCTTTGGCTGGCAGCGTTTTGATGTCGCCGAGGCGGATGAACCCGCGCGCCACGCCTCGCCCGATGCGCGCAGCATCGCTACCAAAACGCGTAACGGATAACGGAGAATACTATGGCGCCCCCACCCATCGGCGGCAGAGGCAAAGGTGTCCGCTGGGGGCCTACACATCCCGGCCTCAAGCCCGGCGCCAAACCGCATGAAACATTACCGAAGGGCATGAAGCCGTTGAAGGATGTCGATCACCTTGCAAACAGCGCGCTCGAGCAGGTCCATGCCCACTGGCCGAAAGGATACATGATCGCGGGATATGTGGAGGCAAGCGGTACACTTCACCATCCCTTTACCAACGTCGTATTACTGAAACAGCACCATCCCGAAAACGGCCGCGCGGAATATGCAGTGATGGTGGTGAACGACCATGGCGTTGTCCCTGAAACCATCGCCGTTACGGGTATTGATGAACATAACCTCGGCCAGTATGCCGAGCTACTGGCACGCGAGGCCACCGATGCCGCATTTCTCAATGCAAAGAGGAATCTCGCCGCCATGCGCACCAGCCACGGCATCGACGCGCAAGACCCGCTTGGCACACCCGTCGACCGTTTGCTGATTCACAACTATTTCAACGATCGCCGCAAAGCCATATGGGACAAAATCCGCACACTACGCTCCCTGCCTGAGGACACGGCACCACTGCACAAACCCGCAGCACCGCCCCCACCGCTTCCCAAGATACTAGACCATGTCGCACACCGCAAACCGGCACCCACCAACAATCGCGATGGGCTTGAGGAGTTGCTCGATACCGAAAATCAGTTAAGTCCACCCGTGCCTGTGCGCGGCAAAGCAGCCAAAGCACCGCCGCTCACCCCAGAACAAAACAAAACGGTGGATGACATCATCCTTTACGCGCGGGTTAATTCCGATCCGACGAACGAAACCTGGCGTGACCGCGGCGTATACAACCGCACCATATTCAAAATACGAAATATCGGAGATATGTTGACCTATACTTTCACGGCAGACGGCAGGAACCTGCTACTCGATAATCGCATGTTCAGGGACGAGGATAAATACCTCGCCACCATCAAGGTACTACACGGATTGGATTACGACACCGCCGCCGGGCTGGCCAAAAAAGCGCATGAAGCTTACAAGTACAGAGAAAATCACCACTGGAAAAAATCGCCCGAAGCCTTCCCCACCGATCTCGGCGCGCTCGACGCTCGGTCCGCCATATGGACACTCGAAGCCTACCACCGGCGGCTGGAGAAACAGTTCCAGCAGGAACAGAAATCCGGCGCCCTCGAATCCCCCACCCGCTATGCCGCGATCACAGCGGACTCCATCGAATCGCCGCGCCATACACCGCAACCCACCACAACCCGCTTAACCACTGTAAACATCTAGGAGCAACCCATGGCCGGAGGCAAACCACCCATCCAATCACGTCCTAGGACCGTACGCACCACCGGCACCACGCGCAGCAAGGCGATGAACGGCGCTGCCCATGTGCACGGTATTTCGATACCACCGGGCGCCAGAAGCGCCATCGAGAATGGCCGCTTCACTGCACACGCCGCCTTTGTGGCCCGCGTGCGCGATGAGGGCTATACCATCCACCCGACAGCATGGGAACGTGAGACCGAACGCATGGTGCTGCTGTTGCCGACGGAAGAAAGCCCATCAGGTTCGCACGCAGTCATACTCTATCTCTCCGCGCGCACGAACGCGATCACCGAGTACGAAATTGCGGGTCCGGTCACCAAAGCAGAACAAATTCAGGACGCCATCCTGCGCTACCAACTGTTTGAACGCGCCTATGCCGAACAGGCAAAGCAGGCAGGACTCCCGGAACAGCAATTTATCCGTTTTGGCGCCATCAGTGCCAAGCCTGAAGACGCGCTGATCACACAACTCGAAGGCCGCACCGAAGCGCTGCGTGGCACATTGGAAAAATTGGCGCAGGGAAAACCGCAGGAAAATTTTTCCATGGCAAGCCTGCCCACCGACACATTCTTTGCGCAGCTCAAAAAACGCAACCCGGTGCAGGATAATGCCGTGCGCTCGCTGGTGAAAAGCTGGAAACACCGGCACATCGCCACCCAGCCCGTGCTAACAGAGGCGCTCGAAGCGGGCACGTACAGCTATCTCGAAGATGGGATGGGCCGACCCGTCATCATCGGCGCTTCTGATCGGGCCACCAATCTCGAAGATTACGCAGCAGTCATACTCAGCGACACACCGAAGAATCCCCACAAGCTTGGGGTCTTAAGTATTCATATCTCCCACCTCGCCGATACAATCCGCGGGCTGGACGCAGAGCCAAACCACACCCATCCCAAGAACCCCATGAGTACGCAAGAAGCCGAAGCGCACCTCGCCGAACAGGCGGCAGCGTTATGGAATCAATATAGCCAACTGTGGGACGAGCGACAGCAATTACTCGCCATCCATGGCCTGCATGTATTGCGCGACAGCCTGCACGATACACCCAATGGCCATGGCGTAAGCCCACTTGGTTCAGCATTCATTCTCCAACATAGCAAGCGTTTCCCCGGCATCTACGGCGTACAGCTTCGCCACACGGAAACACCGGAACTCGGATATTTTTCTATCGCGATGCTCGGCAAGCCGAACCGGGCAGAGGCCGGTGCCATCGCCGATCTCACCCGCGAATGGCTGGCGGCGGGTCATACACAATTTTCCATGCCGAACAATCGGATGCCCGCCCCGAAGGAACTCATTGCCGCACTACGCAATATACTTGGTAAAGGCGGTAAAAAAGACCTGTCGCTGGACGAGCATGCGCCAGCCCCACGCTATGCGATGGCCGAAGCCGACACCGCGTTCAAAGTGCCGCCGCATTTGCCGAAACGTCCATTGATGACTATACCCTCATTAACCACGTAAGGAGAGACCGCCATGCCGACACCTCACCTGCCAAAACCACCGACTTCCAGAACGCCCGTACGCCAGACAACGCCCGCCGAACGCGCCGCGTTTCATACCGATGGCAAACACCGCACCATCACCACGCGCAGCCACAGGGACGGCAACGGCAATCTGATGACAGTCGATATCCAAGCATCGCAGACGGCAGGCGAAACACATTTCACGCTGGTCGTCATCGTTCCTGCGAGTGCGACACTTTCCGGTAAAAGCATGACCTATGAAGTCCCCGCCAACACGCATGGGCTTCCGCCTGAATCCTTTACCACTGCAGTGATGAACAAAGCAGCCGAGCTCGCGGCTGCCGGAAAATCATTTACCTCCCCGCATCCGGATGCCACGCCACATGAAGTCGAACGCGCGATGGATGCAGCAATCGACACGCCGCTTCACATCAACGGCGTGATTCCGGGATCGAAGGAGGATCAAGCTACGTGGAAAGAACCAACACTGAATGTGCACAGCCACCACTTCACCTCCGGCGTGCTGGCCACCTACCGCATCAACGATCATTCGGAAGGGACCATCACCATTCACAATATCCCAATGGCAGACAACCCAAACCTCACACGCTCGGTGCAGATTGTTTCCAGCGGGCTGCTCCACAATTCATTCGGGGGCGGAACATTTTATAGCGATATGCGCGATGCCGTCTTCCGCACAGACATTGACACCACCGTTCGCGCCGCCGTGCGGCTGATCATGGCCGGACATGAATTGCCGCCCTCCACTATCAATGACTCTACGGAGACTGTATTCCGCCGTATCATTGAGGAGGCGAATAAGCTGCCGCCGCTGCCACCTTCGCAGCACGACCTTTACGATACACACCTTGATACCGGCACCAGGCTTGCCGCAATCACGCCAGTATCGGTGGAGGTGCAGCACGACCTGCCGAATGTGAAACCCGCGAGCGTTCGTCGCGTGTAAGTATAACATTCATCAATAAGTACAGACCACAAAACCGGAACAGATGCGAAGAGGGCAGCGCCGTAGTGCCCGGAACATTCCGCGCATAATTACCCACAGTTTTGCTGCAATGCAGCGACGATTTTTGCAAATAGTTTGGCGGTTGTCATCAAACTGTAACAATTCTCTGCTAACCACAGGGACTCTGGGATTCCCCAGCAAGACACGTGAATGAAATGTAAGGAGCTATGCCATGTCCGGCCCCATCAAACCGATCACGAATCGCCCCGTCACTACCCACATCCCCGCACGCACTGCACCTACCCCGCGCGCGGCGGTGCAGCCGTCGGAACAGTTTGTTCGTACGCATACAGGCGGCCTGACCACAGACCAGTTGGATACACTCGCCGGAGAGCCTGCCTTTTATCGCCATCTCGAACGAGCGTTTGGCGCGCACGACCGCCTCAACTACGTTACCCGCGTAAAAACTCGATTGAAGGACGAAGATATCCACGGGGTGATCGGCATTGTCGGAAAGGCCTCCAGCTCCAGTGAATACGGCACGGTAAGTCTGTATGTTCTTCCCAAGACAGACCGATCGGGACCAGAGATTGTCTATAGTTTCGACCATATCAGCTATCCCGGCACGCCCGATGAGCAGCTTCAGTTGCGCAACACCCTCGGCAAGGCCCTCATCCGGCTGACCACCACCTACGGTCGCTACGGCAATCCTGCCGATGGCTGGAGCCTGCGCGAGCTGGGTGATCCGCGCTCCATCAACTGGCTGGACGCGGTGGAACGCATTGATGTGCGCGTCAAAGAAGTCGAACTCGCCGCCGCCCGATTACAATTAGACAGTGCCATGCGCACCCCCGCCTCGCCGCGCCTCCTTGGCAATGCTGGCCTGCCTAACCATTCGGGAGCAGGTGAATTTATACCCAACAAAACCGTTATTGAAAAAACCGTCGGCGGTACGTCGCTGCTTGACTCGTTACAAAGGAAGCCCGCACCGGATAAAATCGTGGATGCGCGCACGCGTGACGTGGAATTCGGCGCGGTCACCTACCACCCTTCAGGCACCAACGAGATCGCATTTCAAGATGGTGTGAAAGCCACCTATACTCGAAACGGCAAAGAGATCGTGATTACCGGCCCATTCCGCGGTGGGGAAATCCGCCTCACCACCGAGGGGCCGTTGCCGGTAGAGGTTTTCCCCGAAATAAAAACCGCTATTAAGAATGCGGTCTACCTCTTCGAAAAAGGGTACAGCCTTCATACCATTACGTACGGTTTTCCGCCTAAAGATGCATTCGAGAACCTTGACAGCTGGGCGCGGGACGTGCGGCTGAAAAACGGCGATGTGTCGATGCGTGGTATCGCCACGTTTAGCGTTGCTGCTGTCACCGAACATGGCACCCCTGACGCAACACCGGCCGCGACGAAAATTCCTTCCACTATACAACTCGGTTAGGAGCGCATCACCGTGCCACCACCGATCGGACCACGCGGCGGAATACCACCAGGACCAAACGGCGGTCGCTATCCCAAACCACAGGGCAGCGGGTTTAAGCCCACCGAACCAGCACCCGTAGTCAATGGGCGCACGCACTATCGCGAAAATCCTGTCCACGGAGCATGGCTGAGCCGTCTCGCCGAAAATGGCGACATTCATTTATACAACGAAATAGTTACAAAAAGCGGTCCCAGACACAACTGGGTGCTCGAAGAGCATGGCACGGCGTGGCAAGGCAAGCGCGAAGTGCCATACGCAGTCATGCGCGACTCACGAGGTACTGTGCATCTGTTCAGCGATTCTGGCCTGCCGCACAAAACACTGCTTGGCAATCCAAGCAATAAATCCGTCTATCAGGCGATTTACAATAATCTACTCGCCATCCAAAAACTACGCGCCGACCTTGGGATGCCGGAACCCCCGGAGCCAGCGCAACCCGCTTATGCGCCCCAGGCTCTCCTCGATACCAGCATCGAAAAAACCAAACTGGGAAATATCAAGCAGGGGCGGCAAAGTGATCAGGAACGCAAAGCAACAACGGAAGCAACGGCTAAAACTAATGACGCCGCGCGCAAAAAACAGGGACTGGACGATCAGTTCAACGCCCTGCTCTACCCACCTGCTGATAAATTTCCATTCGAGCGCACCCCACCATCCTCACAGCGTTACAAAGAAGGAAAAAAGAAACGCAGCGAGGCACTCTGGCCCAAAACGAACGGGGAAGTACACGGATTTACGCCCATCGGTAACGGCACCTATCGAACACCAGCCGGCGGCGAGGTGCGGCTGAATTACGAGCGAGAACATATTGGCTTTAATGTCACCATAACCTTGATGCAGCAGGATCCATCCAAGCCACTTGCGACTCCGTACAAAACTACCGTCCATGCCCATACGACAAAAGCCATCACGCCCGGCAAAGATCAACTGCTGCGCCAAGTCGCGCTAGCCGCCAATCAGATTGAGGTACTGGTACATAGCGGGCTTTATTCCTCAGCGGCCTTAAATCGCGTCCTGGAAAAACCGCGCACGCTTGAAGCACTCGTGCACCTGCTTGATGATATGTACGGCAATGCGATCAATGCCGGGGCTGATCGTGGCACTGTACAACACGAACCGGAAGTGCGTTCCGCGCCGAACCGTAGACTTCAGGAGAAAATCGAGGGGCGATCGATTGGTGGCCGGCTTCAATACAAGGATGATCGCGGCTTCATGCATTATACGTTTAAAGACAACCCCGATATCGGCTTCGCCATCGCACCCAATGAACGCGCCGTCGAAATTCATTTCCTCGATATGGTGCGCTACACGGGAAACACCATCCCCACGGTAAAAACCAGCGACCTCCTCGATCGCGTGCAGGCCGGAAAAATCGCCCTGCTGGGGCAGAGACTGATCACCCATGGCCGCCCGTTACCCAAAACCGATGGCAGCCAGAGCACCAAAGACGTCATCAGGGATTTTCAGGATGCCGTTGACGACTTACACGATTTGCGCGGCGCCCTCGACGAAGGAAAAAAACTGGCTGCGTTGACGCCAGCAGATGTTACGGAAGTCGCCGCACCACTACATAAGAAGGAATCGGGGATTGGGAATCGGAGGTTGGGGTAACCAAACTCTTTCCCTAGTCCCTACCCCTCTTCCTGTTTACCCCCAGTTCTACCGCAACGCAGCATCGAATGTTCAAGATTCTTGGCCTATTGTCATAAAACTGTAACAAATCTCTACTACAAGGGTGGCACTGCTTTTCTTCCGCGTTCCACTCACTTAAAAAAAGGAGTCGGCGATGACAGAGACTTTCAACGAAACAGAGCCGTTTCAGCTAGCGGCGCTCACCCCTCACAAACCGCCAACACTACCTACCCGCGGCAAATCAGTTGCTCCCAAGGACAGTATACTGCGCGGACAAACACTCAACAACCTGCGCGCCCTGCGAAATAATGCGGTACTACGCCCGGTGATCGATGCATTCTACTCCAGTAAGGGCTACACTCGAATTGAAACATACTCCAAAGATGGGCAAGTATATGTCGTCATGGAGAATGTTCAAGGAGGGGTTGCCATCGTCGGCTATCATTCGGGATCCAGCGCTACACCATTTATTGAGTTACAACAGCGCCCGAGAGATCCGGAATTTTTTGGATCCCTGCTGATTGAAGAGGCAAAGATACTTCAAGCACCGCCGAAAATAACCGGTGTTGAACCATATCCCGATCAAGGACCGATGGATTACTGGCCCGCCAAAAACCATATCGAGGAGCGCATCAAGATCGCCAAAATCGAGCGCGGGTTGATGGGCCCAAAAAAAGTAGCCCTTGAGCCAGCGGCACCAAGCCCGGCGGCAACAGCCGAAGTTGTACAAGCCGTGGAAGCTCTACGCACGGAAGAAATGCGCGGCACGTATTGGAAAGACAAGCTCGCCGCACAAGCGACGGAGGCAAACGGCAACGGCACAGCGGAAATCAAGCCCAACGGAAAAGCCACTAACGGCGCGAACGGTAATGGCCATCTGTTGATCATGGCCCGGGATGTTCCCATCGCGATAACCAATAAGAGCGACGAAGTCGTGCAGACGGGCTCATGGTCGCTGGAACGTACCGGCCATATCAGCACACTTGAAGTCACCATCACCAGCAGCGCGCGCAATCCCCAACTTGCCGCACTGCCGCTGACGCTGCGCATCCCCATTCGCAACCAGTTGAATGGTCCGGCTTCGCCAGGAAGAAATGAAGGCCAGACGCTGGCGCATGACATTCTCCGGGCATTCGCCGCCAAGGGGATTCCGGCCGGATGGAAGCAATACCGCGCGCCACGCAGGATCGCTAACGACAAGTATCCGGAGAAGGCGATAACCACACAAAATGCAAGCCCTCCCTCCAACTTAGCGGAACTGCTGCGCGACCTCGACGATTTTATGAACCCAACCGCCATCCGCCCCAAAATGCCGGAAGCAAGACCGACGACCTCCATCGAATTTGATGCGCCGCACCGCTTCCCGGTAGCGCATGCGGAAGCGATACTACCCGCTCCCCATATCGGCGCCACACGCGGGCGAGAGGTCGCATAATGCAACGACTGTCACAAAAACTTCACATGACGTTAACAAAGATTGAGGACTAAACTGGAATACAAGCATTGATTACAACCAATAAAAAGAGGCATGTATGCCACCACCATTAGGTGTGAGACAGGGAATACGAGCACAACCATTCCGCACGCGCCCCAATCAGGCGCCAACCGTGCAGGACAGAACCCTTGGCACCCATGTGGATACGCTTGTCAATGGCGAGCACCCTGCCCGGCTTGATCACAACGGCAAAGTCATCAATGCGCTCGGAAATGTCATCGGCCTTTACGCGCTGGTCGAGCAAGGGTCGGCATGGACCGTGATGACCAGAGACTTGGGTTCACTCTATATCGCCTCGGTGAGGGTATCGGAGAAACCGGAAGGCGACAATCTCGATCAGTTGACGGAGTGGCTTGCCGCATCCAGCCGCGAAGCACACAGCGCGAACGACGTACCGCATGCCGTGCGCACCCTGTCGCTTAGGGAGGCGCTGGCACTCAGCAGCGTATCGATGAATCGAAAACCGCTAGCACAACATACAATCGATGCCTTAGACCGCGTCATGCAGTTGGGTAAGCGAAGCAACATCCCCATGTCTAACGATAGTGGATCTGTAGCAGTCCATGGCGGCATCGTAAAACTTGAAGACCATGGCATGGGTTCAGTCAGCATGTATCTTATGAATCCACAAAAGCGCATGAACATACATGTTGAACTGAGCGGTGTTAGTGACCCCATGCAGACGATGCTGCGCCGCAAAGGAAGATTGATCACACTCGCCGAACGCATCATCACGCTCTGGGGAACACCGGAATTCGGGCAGCTCGACCTCGGTCACCCCCACACCTATGATCAGCTGAACCAAGCGCTTACCAAGGCTGAACGCAAGCAGGGCGCATCCACCTCTCTGCCGAGCAGCGTGCTGTACAGCTTCGCAAGCAGTCTCACTGGCGGCGGCATATCACACGCGCCACAGGATCATCCGACAAGCGGGATAACCCCATTCCTCACGCAGCAGCGCAGCTTCGGAAAAGGGGGCTAGCCCATGGCAGGCGGAAAACCCACAGGCCGGTCGATGCTGCCCTATCGCGCAGGCGGTAAGGCTGTAGCCGTGCCACACAAACCAATGACCTTGCATGAGATACGTACGCGGGTAAGTCATGACCGTCATCTCGATTACAAAACGACCACGCTGGAGAACATAGGCTACAGATTCAGCACTGCGGACACCATTGTCATACCGCCGCTTGCGGGTGAAAATCCTATGCCCGATTACCTGCGCGCCACACCCAACTTCGTTACACTGTGGAGTCCACAGGGCCATGTGCACGCACTGGCACGCATGTGGGAACAAAATAGCCCGGTCGAAGAAATCCGTCTCACCGAACAGCCGACCGATACCATCATTAAGCTCATGATCGAATGCTCGCGCAACGCCCAGCAACTGGACGAGGCACCGGGCGGCATCGGATTCAACCGCGATCCTGCATTGCTTATACCCCCACGCCCGATGAATCTCACCGAAGCGGAGATTTTCCTAAAAAACCGCCGTGATCTGCTCGCCGATTTCAGGGAGCGCGCCATCGCCGTAACGGCCCAGAATATATTCCCGCTACGCTTTCACGAACGCCGCGTGACGGCCGATGGCTGGCGCATTCTCTATCCCGGCCGCGCGGCGCACGCCAATTTCAGCGTCGAGCAGGACCCGATGAACGCGCTTGCCCACCGCCTCGTGATTACCCCCACCCCCACCGAACTCAATCCCAAACCGGACATCGAGCACGTATTTATCAGTGGACGCATCGACTTCAAACAGGCGCAAAAAATCGCCGACGATATGGTCGACCGGCGCCGACTTGGCCTTAAAGAGCCGGACTGGTTTCCCGAACAGACGGCAGACGATGTTGAATTCATGCTCGATACTGTCTTTGGCCGTGCACCCAAACCACCCAAGAAAAGCCTCCTGCGCACATCGCATCTCGATGCGGCAAAGGATGCGGCAACCGTACTTGCCGAACGCGGCCTGCAACCGCATGATGGCAAGCCAGTCGGAATTTTGAGCATTCCTGCCAACCGCTTAGCCCACGCACGCGCCTGAAAAATCCCTCCTGTAAATGGTCCACAACCTATCCGGACTATAGCCCTTCCCATAGATATTTGCACAAAATGCATCCCGCTCAGCGCAAGTCCCCCTTGCCGAATGAGCAAGCGACATTTGCTGCGCCACACGGCAAGTTGCGGCCGCTGCCTCTTGTATCCCGCTAAACCCGACCTATATAGTGGGTGGATGATGTGGCGAACCGTACCCAAACCGGGAGCCTCGCATGACCAGTACAACGATCCCCAAGCCGCCCGTACAAGCAGCCACCCATCGATTCGGTAGCGGTCGTGGGGCTAAACCAAAAACCCCGGTCATGAATAAAAACGAACTACTCAATCTACGCTTGCAGTACCTCACGGATAATTTGGGCGCGGTAAAGGTGATCAATCAAGGCCCGCACTCTTTCATCGCCCATGAGCTGAAAAACACGCCCATTCTGGGTGATTTCGCGCTGATTGAAACACGCAATCATACCGTGATACTCACCGCCGCAGTTCGCTCCAATTCGGCGAACGCCGACCTATTCGGTCCGGATGCGCCCTTCTTTGAAATTAATGCACCGCTCGAGAATAATAAGCTTCCCGCGCAGGAAAAACTCGTCGAGCGCATGCTGGTACTTCACGCCACGCTGGAAGAATACGGTCGCGCGCCAGACATGCCGACCCTGCCACCGGGGGCCATGAACGAACAGCAAGCACTGCGATTCATTAACGATTCCATCAAGGCCGTTACCGGTGGGGGGATAAGGCCTACCTTACGCGACCAATCGCTTGACCTCGTGTTTCCGCGCAAGGACGCGGCCAGCCTTCCTTTTTCAGGCAAAGCAGCAGGCACACGCTGGGCACTACTGCCGGACATGCAGGACACCAGCGGTCACGTACAGATACTCGAGACCACCATCCTCGCCCCGCGCGCAAATCAGGAAGGCGTGATCAGGCAGCGCATTACCATCGACAACGCAGAAAATAGAGCATTGATGCCGGTGATCGCCGGCTGGATCAATAAATTCAATATCACCGAGAAGGTCGACCGTATCCCGCGCTTCATGCAGGGCCCGGCGCCGCACGCTGCTGATCTCCTGCGAACAATGGAAGAAGCCTTCACCGGCAGGCGCATATCCGGCACGCACCCTGCCGAAGAACTCATCAGCGAGAAATGGCAAGGCACCGACAGCGTGCGCATCGAGCGTGTTATCCATAACGGTTTTTATCGGGTGAGCATCGCCCGCGGCGTGCAGATTTCGCCGACGGAGGGCGAAACCATTACCATGGTGCTGGCAGGCGACCCCGGCGCACTCGCCACCGACCTTGCCCGCGTGGCCTCCGAACTCGCCGCACGGCGAAAACTTCCGCTAGCGCACGGACGCATCTCGCTATGGAGCGAGACCCACCCCCCCACAGCGGAAGAGGCACTCAAACAACTCGAGGCGTTGAAACATACAAACGGCGCGCTGCTAAACCTCGGCATCAAACTCACCGGATGGAAACCCACGCACGTGACCGAAATCGGCGCACCCGCCCCCGCGCCGTCGCCCGGCGGGCATTTCCTCGAGCTGGCGTAGCAAAAATCTGTAGAGATACCCGTAAAATTTCTCGCCTCATGCACCGACACCTGCTACAAATCGGCTCAAATCAAGGCATTTTAGACCATAAAAAGCGTGAGAAACCATGGGTGGTGTGCGCATAGGGGTAAAACAAGTAACGCGGCCACGCACGGGGCCGGTCAATACGGCACGCGGCTTAACCCACAACGAAGTTGCCTTTCGTGTCTACGGCCAGCCTTGGCTGATGCAGATAGCCACCTTCGCCAAAGAGGATAAACTCGTCGTGCGCGACGGCGGCAAGTATCGCGATTTCAGCTGGATAGAAATCTACGACCCCGAACAGCACATTACCAGCCTTGCCGTTATCTCGAATTTCACGGGCGAGCGTTACGGCATCAACTTTGAAGGCACCATGCACGGCAAGGCGTTGCTCGAGGCGATACAGGAAATGTTCGAGAAGCACGGACAATTGGGCAACGGGCACCAGTTTGCCGTGAAGGATGCGGTAAATCTGGAATTGGGTTACGCGAACATACAGCAAGGCGTCATCTTCTCCGATGAGGCAGAAGCGCTGACGCATGTGAATGAAAACATCGCCCTGCGCGAGTACGCGCTCGATGTGCAGCGCGGCTCAGGAGGCGACCCCCAAAACCAGCCTGAATTTGTATCCACCCTGCACCACATGGCCAAAGCCGAACCCAAGACCGACTGGTGGGACATACCGGATGCCGAGCGCTACACGGCCGACGGCACGAAGTACCAGATTCAGTATAACAAGCGCGATAAGGAACAGAACGATTATCAGATCCTCGTTTTCCCCAAAGGCAGCGTGTATAACAGCGTCATTGGCAACCTTGAATTTCCGCAAGGCCCGCACACGCCGAGACTCATCGCCTTCCGCCTGCACGGAAAGCCCACACCAAAGGAAGCCCAGCTCATCGCCGATCACGCGCCAGAGCTGTACCGGCTGGGAAAAACCATCCATGCGACGGATGAGGACGGCAACTACCACACACCCGCCAAACTGATTGGCACGTTTGTCAAAGCCTACGGGCCATTATCGTCGCTCACCCTGCCCGGGAGGGAGGACGCCACACGGCATATGGCAAGCCTCGCGGCGGGCAGTGTTATGCCCACGCCGCAGGAAAATACCACCCTCCTCCATCGTCAAGGCATCACCGATCCCCAACACCACACCACAGAAAATCCCTTTGATTCAGGGATTTCTCATGGCATTCCCCAACCAAAACGGGGCCGGGCATAGGCGCCCCCCCTCCCGCACAGGGTTCCGGCCCGTCATCAAACCGTCACAAAATCTTCACAAAAATGTCATACTACTCGGCAATTTTTTCGCTAAGAATGGGGTTAACGTTTCGTTTTTTGGAACCGCAATAACTTAGGAAAACTAGGGAATTAGAGCAGGCAATGTCAGGCACACGCGAACAGACGTACGACCCCGAGATAGACTACTACAAGCAATTTAACGAGGCTTTGCGCTATGCTAAGGTTCAGAACGCAAGCGGCCTCCCGCTAGTGATTGCCGAAGAAACGCCACAATCGGCGATAAAGCCTGCATGGATTGCCATACAGAAAGCATTGCATAGTGACAGCAGCAACAGGCTGGTTGTTCAGTTCCCTCTGGCAGAGGCGCACCTTAGAAAAGCGAACGAAGCCTATAATGCGGTATTCAAAAACCCAGAGACCCGGTCGGAATACCACCTTGATCGCTTGCGGTTACAACACCCATTCGAATACGACGCAGCCTTGAAAGATTGGGTTGGCCGGCAGACTCGCGAACGCAGCAAACCGAATGATAGCGCGCGTGGGCTTGGCGATGCAGAAAAGCTCGCGGAAGAGGAACGCCGTAACCGCCACGAAAAAATTAAAGCAACGATGGCGCGGCAAAGAACGCTTTCAAAGGTCAATAGCGTCACTAGTGTGATTGGAACCGTTCTCGGCCCCTTTTTTGGCCTCAGTGAGTATTGCTATGGGCGCAGCCTCAACGTCATGTCCCACAAAGAAGCGCTTGAGGCAGGCCTTATCGGTGGCGAATGCGGCGTGGTCAACCGCGATATGGTTAGACTCCACCCCGTGACGAAACTGCCGCTCTACGAAAGCACGCGTTCCCAAGGCCAATTCTATTACGATAATGGCTTAATGAGTAAAAAAGATTTCCAGGATTTCAATAGCGTTCTTGGCACCTACACTAATGCGAGATACGGGATTGCTTCGTTGTTCACCGTAGCAACGGCAACAGGGGGAGCGGCGCTCGTCATTCAAGGCCTCGCCATGGGTGGGATCATTGCCGTAGCAGGCCCAGCCGTAATGGTGCTGGGAACAATTGCCGGCGCTTCCTTTATGGTAGGCATGCTCACCGGCATTACCCTTGATACCATCATGGACAAGCCGGAGGAGTTCAACGGGCTGGTCCGCAAGGCGGCGGACGCGTGGGACGATAAAGAAAAAACCTACGAACAGCGGCTGGCAGCCCTTGCAAACTCACGCCGACAGTTGAAAAAAGCCAAGGATGACATGTGGAAACGCGTCCAGAGCATGCGCGACAACCCCGATCCGGCGCTTTTCCGCAAGGACGGTGAAGGAAACTGGCAATTAAACCGTGAAATCGATGCGGCAGCCATTCTGCGCGGCAGCTTGAACCACCCAACCTATGGTAAGTACCCAGAATTCCTTAAAAGAAACGGGAGCATTGGCCCGCAATCACGCGAAGTACTCCGCCACATGCTGGACACGATAACGCTGCGCAATCTTCTCTACGGTGACCAGAGTGACCAGCAATTCTTTATGGACGAGTTCAATCGTACACTGCAGGGAAACATTAAAACGCTGGAAGACGACCAACTAATAATTGTACCCAAATATCTCAAGGATAATGTCGAGCATAAATCCCCTGATATCGACATCGAGCAAGTGCGTGGCCTGAACGGCCTGAGCAAAACCATTGATCGCTGGATGAACAACATTCAAACATTTGAAAACAGCGTAACACAGGAAATTCAGCGCCGGCGGCAAGAGCGCATCAAGCTGCGCGACGAGGGCAAACCCATCAGCTTCAACGAGCACACGGATCAGCCCATTAAACTGGCCGATGCATCGGCGGTTATATCGGTAGACCATAGCGAGCCGTTCTCTCCCTCTGCCATCCCGGCCACACCACCCGCGCCCGGCAAAGCGAGCCTCAGCGCACTGGGGTAGTCAGGTTCTGGGTTTCAGGTGTCAGTAAAGCAAAGCCCGTCATGCTCGCACTTGTTGCAAGCATCTACCCTTAAGTTGGATCCTCGCGACGCGCGCGAGGATGACTAAGTTCTGGTCTTTCGCTCAATAACGAAGGTCGATCTAGCGTGACACTTCATAAACCCTGCCCCCTCATATTTCACTATATAAATTTGTATATATAAAATTATATACAAAATAATAGTGTCGTTAATTTTATATTGTGCTATGCACCATAATTCCTGTCGACTGAATTCCAATAATATCATTATAAGTCATGGAGAATGTGAATTGCCTATTCCACATATTAAACCGCCTACCATTCGTCCGGCGAGCCACTATAAGCCGCCGGTAAAGCCGAATCCGCATCTGCAGGTGCGGCTCAAGCAGATGGCGCACGACCGGGGCCACGTCCTTGTCGGCGAGAAGGAGCAGGTAACACTGACAAACGGCCTGAGCGGGCTGGTCGCCTTCACGCAACACCCAAGCGGCCTGCTTTACGTTCACGTCAGCACGGAGAATGGCGTGTTCTCCCTCGATATCGCCCTGCCCAACATGACGCCCGCACAGTTGCCGAAGCACGGGCAACCGTTGCGGACGTTGGCACTGGAGCTCGCCTATCTCGAACAGTTTACCGGCAAAGCGCTGCAGGCGCTGAACCATAACCCGCAATTACAACAAAGCGCGCGCGCGGAGGATACACTGTACGCGCTGCAAGACATCGTGCGTAACCTGCGCCGCAGCGCGGGGATCACCGATCTTTCGGATCGCATTCGCCATACGCTGAGCCCGACGACCGACCGTTATTTTTTGCCCAGCACCACCCCTCACCTACCAAACGGCACCGCCACACAGACCCAGAATGTATTACAACCATAGGGACTGGGCGGAGGGCACCGCCACCCCGCCATACTGCGCCGCAACATGGTTGCCTGTGAAATCTTCACACAATTGTCACACTTCTCGCCGATCCATCTGCTAGGTTGCTGACGCTCTGCCGACAAGAGCGGGGCCTTGTTACACTAACCGATGCGAGACAATCATGGGTGGATCACCTCACGGCATTAAACCAACCGCTGCGCCTCCGCGCGGCACGGTACCACATACAGGAACCAAACCGGCGGCGACTGCCACACATGGCATCACCGCACGCTTTGAAAGCCCGGATCAGCTCGACGTCGTCATGCGGGCGCAGACAACATCGCTGATCGGCAGGCGCGACGCACGACAGCATCCCGATGGCGAAGGATACCTGTTCCTGTTCGGCGGCAAAATGCACCTTGTCGAGAAAACAGCAGATCCTCACACCATCGAAGGCGAATTCGCCGTGGTGCGGATTGATTCGGTGAGTATTGTCGAGGTCATCGGCAGCGCCTATGGCAGCCCGTCTGCCATCCATGTGCGCACGAATACAAAGAACGCAGAAGAAGCAGCACAGCTTGCCATCGAAGCCTCGCATCTGGCACGCGATCACGCCGCGCTGGGCCAGAACGGCGTGTTTAGTATCGATACGCTGCGCGACACCATTGCCCGCATCAACTCATCCTACACCATCACAGAAAGAAACATAGGCGGCGAAATAGTGCCTCATGTCGCCCTGCCCAAAATCTACGAGCCAGTGCGCGGCCCAAGCTATACGGGCTTCGCCGGGGGCATGGCAAAAGTAGAGCCTGATTACAGCACCAACGCTGGGAGAGGCAGCAAGATCACATTAACCCAAAAGCCGGGATCTCACCGCTGGCTGAGATTTGACCCTGTCACGATCACCACTACCGACGACGCGTGGGTGCTGGAAAACGGAAAACACAAAGTGGAAATCATTGGCGAACTGTATATCAAAGCCATCGAACAGAATCCGAGGCAGGTAAAACATCGCCCCTGGAATAGCCTTCGTCTCGACACGGACGGCGTAATCGCCTTACTCAAGGAAGATATCGCTGCACCACAGAGAGACATCGGCATGCGATTCGATCGCGAACGTATTGCGTTGGATCGCGCTTACAGCGGATCGGTTCCTTCGCATCTTCCGTGGGGCGGCCAAGTGACTTTTAACGTCACGCAGATGAGGAACAATAAGGGGTGGCAGGTGAATATCGCCATCCCTTCGGCACGCGGTACTGTTACGCAAGACGTGTTATATCTGAGCCGCTGGCCGCATCCGGACGAGATGAAAAAAATTATCCCCAATGAAATTACCTTGCTCAGCCGGAAGATAGAAATCCCCGAGCACAACAAACCCCATACCCCGCCTCGACTCATTGAGTTGCAGGAAGAAACGATCGAACGTACCGATCCGCCTGGAGCAAAACGTAGCGAAGCGGCAGACCTGTTCAAAGCCGCACAAATAACAAGCGATGGCAAACACTTAACTCTCGCTGACCTTGCAGGGCCATCGCCGGTGCCGGACCTGTTGCGTACTGGAACCAAGTTCGCAAGCCTGACCTAATCCTTAATTTTCCTGGTCGATAAGCCCATAAATCTTCACACAATTGTAACATTTCTTTCCAAAGAACCCTGCTAGGAAGGTACAAAGTTACACACCACAACCATTCAGAAGACACCATGACCGGAAAAATTATTCGACCTACATTCGGCAAGGGGCGCCCACCAGGCAGCACCACGACCGGTAAAACAGAAACCGGAAAACTGTCGCCGCAAGCGCAGTACGTCACCCACCTCATCTACGGCAACCCGGCAACCACAGAGGCTGCTCGCTTTCTGAAAGATCTGTATGGCGAGCGGGCAGTAGTGACCCCCTTTGACGGACTGAAGGAGAACTCGAAAATCGGTTTTGTTAAAGGCTACTCCCTGCTCATGCATTTTCCCGACACCAAGAAAACCTTCATGGTTGGCCTCGCCGAGGGTAGCCGGTTCGCCGCCATTCAGGATATGGGCGATACCATCGGTTTTAGCCTGGGCGTATATGCCAGCCACATGGTCAAATTGTCCGCCGCCAGACAGTGGCGAGCCGAGAACGAACTGGCCTTGGCCAAGGTGCAGAAAGCACATGGCATCACACACCGCCCGCCAGAATTCCAACCCGCCGAAAAACCAACCATCTGGCTTTACATGCCGCTGGAGCAAACATCAGGCTACGTAACCAAAGTATTTGAGCACGCCGAATCACTCGCCGAAAAAGCGGCGGCGCTTGCTACTTCTGACAGGCCAATGGATGCCTACCCACCGTCAAAACCGGAAGCTGCGCTCAACGCACCACGACGCTTCGCCGTAACGAACGTCGCAGATGGATCACGCGTCGCACTCACGGCGGGCAGCAAACCAGAGCGCACAACCGCAAGAATATAGAGAAGATTATATGGGAAACGTAATCAAAGGTAATTTTGGCAAAGGCCGCCCGACCGGCGGGCGCGGCACGGGTACGCACGAGACAGTAAAACCGGAATCAAACACTCCTGCCCATCATGATGCGAGTGGTCTTACCCGCGCGCAGCTGCAATTGGCCGAAGCCAGGATTAACGGGAATCCGACGGTGAGGCATGCCTTTACCCAACTGCAAAAACTTCACGGCACACGGGGCATCATCGAGCCGTTCGACAATATCGAAGGCATCGATCCGAGCGGCAGAAGCTACAAGGGATATGCCCTGCTCATCCACTTTCCTGCGACTGCGCAATCCTTCATGATGGGCTTTGCTGAAGGCAGTCAGTTCGTCGGCGTGATACAGGTCACGCCGCTGCTTGGCCAGGGCGAGCAGGCATTCCACCGGTTGCCCATGTATCCCACGTACATGGTCCAACTATCAGCCACCTACCAGCGCCGCGCCGATGCCGAACTCGCGGCAGCGGTCGTCAAAAAAACACTCACCGGCGAATCAAGCAAACTGCACTATCAGCCTCTGCGAGCGGAGGAAATGCCGACGCTGTTTCCTTTCCTGAACATCAAAGAATTGCATGGCAACCTTGCCAACCTCTCCCATGTTGTGGAACAGATGGAGAGCAAGACATTGGCACAGAGGCCGCCATTAGCCGACGCGGTCACGGACGCCATCGCCAAAAAAACACCGAATGTGCGGCGGCTCGATGCGATCTCGCCGGAAGTGTTAGCACGCGCCGAAACGGCAATGCGCGATCTCGCCATGTCAAATGGCCATCTGGTGGAAAATGTTACCGCCCTCAGAGGCCACCCCAAAGTATCTCAGGCGGCGCTGAAAGAACGCACGCAGAAAGCCCGCAAGCTGGTGGATTATTACAACGATGATACGGACGGATTCCACGGTCAGTTTGTGAGCGGCACGGCCTCTATTTTCATGAGCCGGCATCCCTCCTCGCGCACCGGTGCGCTGGAGCTCTCCGGCGAACTGCAGGTCAAACTGCACGGGCCGCAGCCGCAAGGCCGCGGCCCCATGCTGTCGATGCATATCGATCATCTGGAAAACGCAGGCGAGGTGATCGAGATCGCGCGCCTGATGGTGGAAATCCGCGAAGCCTCCCCCATCTATCCCATCCCCGCCCACGCCAGAAACTTCGCTGAGGCAGTGGAGAAGCTCGATGCGGCCATCCTTACCCTCGAAGGCAGAGACCCACGACCGCACGCAGCGCTCGACCAACGGCAACGCTTTGCCGTAGCGGAAGCAGGAACCATCCATCCCGCCGCCCCCACACCACGTGTTCACTCCAAACCTATTGTTGAAATTGTATAAGGATATTTATGACTAAGTTACCGCACATTCCCAAACCTGCCGTAACCCGCACACCGACCAGCCATCCAGTGAACGGCGTGGGTAAGACACCCACGCACATCGCCAAAGGAACTGCTGATTTGGCAATGTTTAAGCACCATCCCGTGGTTGGAGAGACGGCGGTCAATAAATTGAACGATATGGGGTACACCAACATCCAGCTTGTTCAGCAGCTGCCGCATGAAAACAACATCTCCGGCGCACCGGAAGGGATGGTGCTTTTTGCAACCAGCGATACTGTTTATCCTGCGAGAACACGTATGATCGGCATTGTGACACATAAAGACGGCTCCTATTCCACCGAAGAGGCGATACTCAGCGACGTAACAACGTTCGATCCCGACATCGCCCACCGTCTGCTGCGCAACGCGGCAGTAAAACCTCCACGAACCGAAGCGTTTTCGGCAAATCCTATGCTCAAGGACAGAGCGATTGTGGAACTTGATGCGCGCCTCATGCGTTATAAAAAACCAGCGATCACTCCTGGCTTTGCTCCTCAGGGGACCGGCAGCCAGGAATTATACGGCGCGACACGCGGCCGCGCTCCCGTGCTTACCACCGGCTACTCATGGCATACGAATGGTAACGTCAGCAGTGAGCGCACAAGCGATATCGGCTTGGGTAAACCCACCCGGCCGATCCATCACATGAAGAAAATTGATGGCGTGCAGGCCAAGCTGTTGATGCACGAATCGTCATCCAGCCTGACCTACGAGCTAACAGGCACCATTCAACTTGACCCAAGGAAGGAACCTGTGCCGTTCAAACTGCCGGTCAACGGCAACAAGAATCGCAGTAACAACGATGGCGTAGTACAGCGCCGTGGCCTTGCCCACGAGGGCGATCGCGAACAGATCATGCTATTCACCCGCGAACTGGTTGCACGCGGAGAAACCGTTCCCACATTCCCCAAAAATGAAACGATCGAAGTAGTCATAGGCGCACTTGCCGAGAAACTCTACACTGTCGATCCACGCACACGTAACTGGGGCGAGCCCACCAACAACGTGGATACGGTAGATTACATCCTTTACCGTGACTGGATGCATATCGGCAAAGTGGATGGGAAAACGACCTTGCACCATACCGCAGTTTTCAGTATCGCCGGGGTAGAGGTTGGCATACCGGTTAACGGCACTGGCCCCATGGGCGATCTTCCGAAATATGCCGTAGCGCCGCTGATCCTCCTTGCCCGCGACATCATACAAAATCGTGGAACGGTACCAGAAATTCCATTCAACGCCAGCGCGACAAGAGTAGAAAACACCCTTCGCAAAACACTGCGGGATCTGGAGAAACAGCGGTCGGACATTGAGACGCCCACACAGAAGCAACAGGCCAGCCTGACATTGCCTGCCAACCTCGCACCACGAATGGAAGCGACGGCCGTAACTGGATCTCCTGAAGCATCCAGCCCAACACCGCGAGCGTTACGTCACGCTATCGCCCTCACCGCCTAACACGAAAGCAAAAGCAAACGATTATGGCACTTCCCCCACGCACCACCGGTAAAGGTCCTGCAAAATTTGGCAACGGGCCACGTCCCAACGGTGGCACACACGGCAATGGCACGCATGGCACCACCACTGGCATTGAGCACGTGCCGCATGTCTATGGTAAGCTGCCACCCACCGACCGCGCCTTCCTGCGCCGCATGGGTGTACTGGAGAACGCTGAGTTTCAGGATTTGGTGAAGAAAAACTTCGAGCCGGTAAAAACATTTCCCATCCGCTTCGGAGATACGACCTTTGTGTCTCTTCTTTTGCAACCAATGGAGGGACACCCCTTGCTGCATAATGTAGCAACCACTACCACCATATCGCTTATCATATCGAACCCCGAGCGATCCACCAGCGTGCTTGCACTCAAGGGAGCCATGACAAAGGAGGATCTAGCCGAGCTTATGCAACAACAGGGGGAAATTCACATGGAGCTCGACCAGTTGCGCAAACTTGATCCCACCTATCCGGCCACGCTTTATATTTCGCCAACACCGGTTGCGGTTGGAATGGCGGCGTACGTGATGCAGGGAAAATCCAAGGAACTTGGGGGCAAGATTGCCGCCGCTCACAGCGCCTTACCCAAGGATCAGCGACAGGAATTGTATGCTGTGCCAGAAGCATCTCCCGACATGCTGCGATTATTCCCACTCAACCAGCGCCAGCTGATTGAAGAAAGTCCGGCACTAAGCGAAACTTTAGCCAAGCTCATCGCGGGAATCCGAGCCAATGGTATCAAGCTCAAGCCAGTGGCGGTCGTAAAACTGGAAGCTGATCAGGACACCCCAGAAGGCATCTACGCGGTTTACATGAATGAAAAAATGAAGATGTATACCATTGCCGGAGCCTTCATCGAAGCGGGTAAGCATGACGTTAGCTATATCCAGATTCGCGAACCATTCCTTACACCCGAGCAGCTACATACGCTTGGCAAAGGAACCGTCCAGCTCTCCGGACAACTTACCGAATTAGGGCGAGTGAGTGCATGGTACCCGAAGGAGCCATCTCATGGCCTCAACACCACTGCCAGTGAAGCTGCCGCTGGCCTGCTGCAACAAATTCAGCAGGCAGAATTCATGCTGCGTGAAATTAAGAGCGGCAGAGTTTATTTGCGCAACTTAACGATCGACAAAGAAACCGACAAAGACTGGCAGGATATAAGCTACTGGCAGAATAATATAGGCAGCGAACCAAGATTAAGTGCTCACAATCGCGCCTACCGCGTACAGCAATACCAGCGCGACCCAAAAGAAAGAACATACCGGATTATTATCTTTATTGAAGGCTCCAGAGAGCTGGATCAAGTACGCACTTTCCAGTGGCTGCTCCATGAACGACCGACCAATGAAGAAGCCAGTACCATCGCCTTCCTCTCTGCAAGCCTGTATAAAACACATGGGGAACGGGGTCCCATCATGCTCGACCATACCCTCCAGGGAAATTATAGCAACGATGCGCTGATCAAAGCCCTCCGCAAAGAAACCTTACGCCCGGTAACATCGCGTGAATCCGCCATCAAACTTGCCGAAGGGCCAGATGCTGAACTGGGTAATAAAACTCCTGCGCACACCCCGCGCATGACCGCCGCGAATCATTCCCTCCACCTCGGATAACCCATGGCACTCCCCAAAACACCGGCAAGACCAGTTTCCGGCACCCGCACGGGAGGCAAACGCGGCGGCCAAACACCGGAGCCATTGCCGGCAGAAACGCCCAAACAAGGAACAGCAACCCATGAAGGCGAGGTGCTGCACCCACTGGAAGCCGCAAAACCGGAAATGCCAGTGCGGCGCGGCAAGGTAGCGGGTGCACGCTGGGTACTCGCACCGGGTGAAGGGAGTGCGCCTGCAAACCTAATCATCCACCTCGCCAAGCCAGGCGCAGGCGGCGATCCAGTCATCACACTCCCCATGGCCGTTTACGATAGCACTACCGCGACGGCACTGGACGGCCTCACCAGACAGGTGGCCAAACTCACCGCCGCCGAAAAATATATTCCGCGCTTCGCATTCGGTCCGGTACTCAGCGCCATCGAATGGGAAGCCGTATTCATGGAAGTAGATACCGGAAAGCCGCTGCACAGTTTTGCCGCCATCCGCCATCCGAGCAACGAAACCATCGGCGAATTCGAGCAGGGTTATAACCGCGTATCGATCACACGGCACGTGGCGACGGAACGCTTCGGCCTCACGCTGGTCCGCGACTTTGCGAATCCAAATAAACATGCGGCACTCGTGCGTCTTGAGCTGCCGCTTGCCACAGAACCCACGCACGGTGAGGCGCAAACACTTTCCTTCTGGGTATGGCAACTTCACGGCCAAAACCGCCTGCCCACCGGCAAAAAACTATGGGGAACATTGTTCATTTCTGCCCGCGATGCACAAGGCAATCTGCTGTTCGACGAGAAAAATCCACCCACGCCGCGTGCGGCGGCAAAAATCCTTGCGGACATGATACAGAAGCGTGTCACGCTCGACATCCACGGACTATCTCCACGCATGGCATACGCGGAAGCGACCGAATCACGCGCCACCACCACTCCCCATCGGCCAATAACAACAAAACACCAGTTAAGCTAGAAACGAGGAATCACCATGCCCATAACACCGCCAAAACCGTTAGCGCCTGCAAAGACAAAAACCACTCATGCACCGCAGAACCCAGCGACGCGCTACCCATCGGCAAAATTTCAAGGCATGGACAAAGTGCCGGAAGCGTCGCGCGCAGTAATCGCCACCAACCCAAAACTTTACAACGCGCTGGCATTGCTGCCCTTACATGATGAGGTGTACTCTGCCATCTCCATCTACGATAAAACTGGCCTGCGCGTAGGTGCGGCTGCCTTCGTGCGCACTGGCGATGCAGATCATCCATACCTGATGATTATCGCCCCTAACATCACGGGACAACAGCCAGAGCAATTTGAACTCACCTACGCGCCCGGCGAGAAACTAGATCGCACGGTTGCCGACGCAGCTGCCGCCTACCTTACCGAACTACGCCATCTCAATACCGCGCGCTTTCGTGCCCACCATTCGCTGATTGATGTGCCATTCATGCAGCCCACACGCATCGACCCACTCTATCCGCAGCATTATTTCGAGCCGCGATTGCAATTTATTGCAGACCAGCGGAAGGCCGCGGGACTACCGTCATCCGAGGAATCGTTAGCGGACCGCAACACCGTCAAACTGCGTTACGCACTCACCAACGGCAGCACGTCGCATGCCATCACCGGCGAATGCAACAATGGTATATGGGTGCTGGAACCCAACCCGCTTGACCCGTCGGGCAAGGAAATCCGCCTCATCAGCAGCCTGATCGTGCATAAATACCCATCCGTCGTGATCCCCATGCACGGACTCGACAGTTACACGGGCGACCAGAAGAAACTCCTCACCGCCATCGCCGACGGCATGATCGCACTGATTCAACGTGGTCACTATAACGACAGGCACCAGGTGATTGAGTGGCGCGCGAAGCAGAGCTGGCAGGATGTTGTCGAACAGATCCACGCACTTGATTCCACCGCGATTGACGAACGCCTGCTTTCTTCTCCCGTCAAAACATCACCAGCGGAAACCACAAGCGACGTGTATAAACGTGCGTTCACACCCGTTGTCCCCTCGAAGCCACGCATCAAGCCGATGCCACCATCCGCGCCGGAACCTGTTGGCCTGCAACCACAGAACTCGCCCAACCTTCCGAAAGAATCCAGCCCGCGCGCGAGAGACCGTGACCTTGATGAAATCAACGACGAAGCCTTCTGGAAATCCATTCCCGAGAGCAGACGGCATTTCGGCGACACGGATTTTCACGTGGAACAAAATCGCCAGTCGCCCCACGAATTCCGTATCAAAATGATACATGCACCACAGGGCGTGGGACTCGTCGAGCAGGAAATCATCCCCGCAGGCATGACGCCACCGTCGCAGCAAGCCGTCGACATGATCGGGCTTGAAGTCGGGAAAATGATTGATCGTGGCGAACGACGTCCCCGGTGGGGCCGGCCTGGCAGTCCGCTGAAAGATGTGCTGGTCCAATTAGGCCTGCCGCTGGGAGTGCTGGATGAAAAACCACTACAAGCCCCATCGCTGGCGGATGCACCAGCTTCTACGCCGAAAGTGCAACCACCCGTGAGACGCTCGGGCGGCGCAGACGATGCTACCATCCCCCTAACACACCCGGCTGTTCTTTCTCCATTGTCGCCAACAAACGGTGGAAATAGAAAAACCTCCAAACCGCAAGTGACGTGGCAACCGCCCACCGCCCCCACCACCCCATCTTCAACCACAGCGAGAGGAGTCTCAGGTTTGTATGGCGCTGCCGATGTCGGCCCGCGGGTTGAGATTGTCCGCGTTCCACCGAAACAACCGAAGGAACGCCCGGACCCCGCTGTGCCGATCGAACCGCTCAAATCACTCGACATGCTAGGGGCCCGTGACCTGCCTTCCCGCTATGCTCCCAAACCCATACCAAAAGCCGAAATTCCACTCGTGGAAGCTATCCTGCCCAAAGGCAAAACCGCGCAGGATGTGGATCCCATCATCAAACGCCATGATGGTGATTTCATCCAGCTTAAATCTGGTACATCGGTAGCCCTGATTTCACCCGTAGGCCTGACCAGAATCGAAATCCCCGGCCAATCGCTAAGCGCACCACCGGTGGAAATTTTGCTGCGCAACGCCCGTACTATTCCGGAAGAAAAATACCAACTGCTCGGCATCGCCGCCCATCAGCTATTCAAAGCGGGCGGGACCTTACCCACCGGCAAACCACGCGGCTATGAGGATATCGACACCCTCATCCGCCGCTGGGGCGAGCAGGCAAATGGTGGCAAGGCGAATGGTAAGCAGTCTGACGCCGGTGAGTGGCTGACACCGCCCTCCACACCAGGTGTGCTGGGTGGTGCTCGCCAGACAGGCAGGGCATAAATGGACTAGTGCCGGGGATAAGCTAACCTGTTCTTTTCCTTAGCCCCCAGGTCCTAGCCCCCTCTTCCCCCAAATCTTCACAAAACTGTCACACTTCTCCCCATTTTGGCCTGCTATAAGGATCGCCAATCAACCGATAAGCCATACGAAGGAAACGATCATGCCACCACTCAAACCCACGCTACCCAAAGTGCCGAAGTCATCCGCCCAACACGGCAAAATCGAACGCATCACGGGATTGAAAGACCCGCTATATGGCAATCCCGTCAGTGTCCGTATCCACGGCGAATGGCCCGCGGCCGAAAGGGAAATGCTCAAGGATGTCGCCTCGCGCAATCCGGACTTCAAAGACTACACACAACCGGGCAAGGGATACGTGGCCTACGCGTGGCCGGGACGGAGCTACAATCCGGACATCGAAGGCACCTACGTCATTCTCGAAACACAGAACCCGGATTATCCGCGCACGGTGATCCTCACCGAAAGCGGCCTCACCTTCGAAATCAAAAAAGGCGCGCAACAGCGCGATGCGGGGATATACGGCAGATTACTGATCGAAATCGCCGTGAAGTCAGGCACCAGCAAACGGAATGGAACAGCGTCGCCGTTACGCACGCGCCTGCCAAAAACCGTGGAGGATATGGGCGCAGCCGATAACGCGCTGCAGAAAGAAATATACGAACTCGACGCCGAACTCGGCAAACCCGCCGCCTCCGCCCGCCTCACCGCCGCGCAGGAAAAAGCTGCGCAGGTGGATCCCATCGCGGCGGACCTCGCCAAAGCCCAGGCCGATCTCGCCAGAAAATACCCGAGCGTCTACGGCGCAGGCGGCACGGGCGAAACCTTAGGCCCCATCCCCATCGCGCAGAAATTCGTCGATGGCGAGCGGGCAAAAGCGGGGGCGCAAGCACCATCGGCAGCGGAAATCGCGGCTGCGGCATCGCGCGCCGAACTGATTGACCAGAGTATGACGGGGGCTACTTACAGGCTACCAGATAACTTATTTTTGCTCGACAAGTTTGAGGATGGCACGCTCAGGCTGCGATACGCGAATGGCCTTGATAACGAATCCATCGTCGCAAAAGAACCACTATCGTTAGGCCAAGCCGTTCTCATCACCGAGGCATACAATGGACGCATCTTGCGCCTCGTGCAGGCCGCCGACGCCTATAACGAACGCCATGGCTATATCTCCAGCTTTTCGTCGCTAAGGGACAGAACGGCGGTACCGGGCAAGCTACCATTCAATGAGATCTTGCACTGGCTCGACACCGATACGAGCGTGACCGTAGACGGCCATAAAATTGATCTGGCGAAGGCAGCGCAGGCAGCCGCGACAAACCCTGTTGTTTTAGATAATTCGACGTCCTATACACCCGTGATCGCACCGCGCATCAACCCGACGACATCATCCAATAATTGGAACATCGGTTGGGGCAATCAGTCCCACGATGTTTTCTACGTGGGCGATCTGCGTGATAATAATGGGGGAGGCGCCAAGGCTGCCTGCGCTATCCAAATACGGCTTCCTGCGGGTTCGGGCGGATTTAGCGATCCCGTCGTGAATTTGCATATGGCTTCCGTTCCCGCCGATTCCCGCGTTTCCCAGACCATCACCGATGTCGCCCTCAAGCTGCACGACAAAGGCCTGCTCATCAAAAATCCCGAACTGCATCTTAACCTCGCCCTGTCGGCCAAGAAGACGTTGGATGAACTTAAGCGCGTGGCACGAGCGAACGGGATTGAGATTTCCACCCTCGACCAACCACAGCACTACGCGGGCGAAACGCTGGATGCGCCCGTCACACCACCGGTGAGACTCGCGGCGAACACCATCCTCTCACGGAGCGCGTAACATGGCAAGCGGCCGCATCCCTCCAAGAAATCCCGGAAAACCGGGGCACGGCGGCAGACGCACGCCTGCAAACACGACAGGCACAACGAAGGGCCAGACATCGGGTACCGGCGCCACCATACATGACACGACAGTCGTGCCAATCGAACCGCTACTCAGCCCCGAGGCGCAGATCAAGCTTGATGCTTATCTCGCCACGCGTAGCAGCGCGACACTTGCGGGTAATACGCCCGGTCTTGAATACCTACCGGAGAATCCCAAAAACGGCTTCATCCACGCACTTGGCCGCAAGATTTTCCACGATCAATCGTGGCGTCTTGGCTGGAAGGCCGAGAAATCCCACCGCACTTTCTACACGGTGGAGTATGCCTCCAACGCGCGGGTTGGCCAGCCGCATGGCGTTGCCATACCCACCCGCATCGAGGTGCATGTGCCGCTGGAAAATGGCGGCGTGCAGAGAGGAGTTCAGGTCTTTACCTTCTACACCCGCGCGGTACCTCACACCGAGCAGCAGGCGAATGCCATCGCCGATGCTGCCACCGCCCGCCATCGCGCCGGCACGCTCATCGGCAACGAATTCAACGCCGACATGTCGCCTGAGCTGCTGCTGAAAGCGCTGAACGATGCCCATTACGAGTTAGCGCTCACACCGATAGACCGAGCGCTCGTAACAAAAAGAACGAACGGCCGTAATTGGCGTTACGGCTGGGGTAGTCCCGTCCCTGTGAAAGGCAATGAGCCTAATCTTCATGGCGGACAAAATTACTATGACATCTGGCTGGACTGGGCACCCGCTACCAGCACCACTCCGGCACGTTTCTATGGAAAACCTGTCGGCACCCGCCTGGATGCCGAAGTGGATATGGTCGGCGATACACCACAAATTGTACGGCTCTACATGCGCTCCGTGCCATCATCTGAAGCGCTTATCTCCCAGATTATTGCAGCCGCAAGCGCACTGCATATAGGCGGTAAAATGACGGGGAGGTTTAATCTACTGGTCGGCAATCCGGACCTACGCTTGGACGGCAATCAAAGCCCAGAAGAACTACTCGGTGAACTTCATCGTGCCGCAAGAAAGAACGGGATCAACATATCCGCCCTCTCCCACGCCCACTATGCGGGTGGGACGCTGGATTCACCCGTTACCCCGGTCAGGCTGGCAGCGAATAGCACCCCATCGCGAAGCACGTAGCCATTTTACCCCCCTTGGGGCCCAAATCTTCACAAAACTGTCACACAACTCGTGTGAAAAGCCTGCTATACCATGGCCAAGTTAGATACAGGAGTCGTTATGTCACCGTTAAAGATCGTACAAGTCGGGCATCCCCAGAAGCTCGGAAAGCGCGCTGGCCGCGTCCTCGAGTTCACCGATGAAGAGCGGGTCGCGCAGATCTTGCGGGACAAGGCGATCACGATAATTGCGGGCGACCCAACCCTCGAGCGCCGCGAGTCGGTCGTCGGTCAGGACGACGCCTTGGTGGATCCGCTCCCCCTCTTCGCGCGTAAGCACTACGCGTAGGCGCAGGCAGGCGGGACCGCCGCCGTTACGCATGCTTTCACGGACGTCGCGATAGTGAGTTGTTAGTTGTTGGTTGTTTGTTGTTAGCGATTCCAGCACATGGCGCGCACGAGGGTTTTCTTCGCACTCGCTGGGGGCGACGATGGTAAATTTCCCATCCCCGAGGTCCAATAATTGCGAGTTAAAGAAGTAGGATTTAACCGCCTCATCCACAGATAATTGCTCTTCTGATATTTCAATATAATTAAATGACTTATTAAAATTATTCACAGATTTTTTCACAGCATCATTTGGCGAAAAAGCATGTTCATGGGCGATCAGGAGGCGCGTCGTATTCATTGCGATCACATCGTTGTGGAACACGCCCTGATCAATGACCGCCGGGCTCTGTTGAACGAACATACAGGCTTCAGGCGCCAAACCATGGCTGCGCGCAATCGCCTCGAAGGCAGCACGCTGTTGGCGGGCCGGATAGCGTTTGGGGCTGAGGGTTTCCGCGCCGCTTGGCAGGCTTCGCTGCGGCGCGTTAAAAAGACTTTCGCTGCCGCCCGTGCCGTAAACAAAGATATTCAGCCCCTTTTCGCCGTGACTCGCACAGACGCGCATCGTATTGGCCGCTCCCTCGTCCGAAAACTGGAGGGCGGCTGGCAGCGGGTCGTGAATCATGAAATGGGACGAGTCTTTGAATATTCTACGAAGAAGTTTTGTGGTAAAACCAGACTCCAGCGATCGATGAAAGTTACTGATGAGATTGGCCGGAGTGAGGTGAACTTTAGCATCGGATGCGTCAGCACTTGGGCTCACCGTCGCCGCATTCGCCGCCCACATAAAAGCCGAGGAATAGACCGCAGCGAGCAGTTGCGGCGCCTGACGGTAGGCATCGTCGAGAATTTTTGCCGTGCTTCCATCGAAACCAATTCGTTTCATTACCGAAATTACTGGCCTTAAATGGGGCGGAAATAGGGCTTGCTTGACGCCGAGGTCGCGTACGAATTTCATCTTGGCGAGACCTTCCAATGCCGCTTTTCGAGGGTTGGATGGTTCTCCCGCATTCAATGCCGCCGCGACGTTGCCAAAGGCCAGTCCGGCATAGTTATGGGTGGGCCCAACCAACCCATCAAACTGCCATTCCGATGCTGATTTATCGTTCTTGCTCATTAGGATAATACCATGCCGGACGGTAGTTTCTCAGGCAGAACGAGTCGCTCATTCTCCACAGAAGCTACTGGATAAGAACAATAATCTGCCGAATAATACCCGGCTGGCCGATGGTTGCCGCTGCACCCCACCCCCCCGAATGGACCCGCACCCGAGGCACCCGTTGTCTGCCGATTGAGGTTGATGAGCCCGGCATGGACACCACTAACAACCTTCTGAAACTCAGCAGTGTTATCGCATAATAGCGAGGCGCTTAACCCATATTGCGTTTCATTGGCCAGCGCGATCGCCGTCTCGATATTGGGTACACGGATGACTTGAAGCAGTGGCCCGAAATATTCTTCGTCGGGGATATTTTTTACACCCGTCATATCGATGATGGAAGGCGATATAAATGGCAGTCCTTCTTTTAAATTCCGCATGCGTAATAACACGTTTCCGCCCCGTTTTTCGAGCGAATTTTGTGCCTCTAAAAGCCGATTTGCCTCACGCATCGAGACCAGCGGCCCCATGAACGGCTCAGGATTTTTGTCGTAGGAACCGATGCGCAGTTGGCTCGCAGCACTTTGTAACAGTGAAAGAAATGCGTCTGATTGCCCCGTATCGACAAGGATCAACCGGCGCGCGCAAGTACAACGCTGCCCCGTACCCGTAAAGGCGGAAAGGAGTGTCTCATATACCGCCGCCTTGATGTCCGACACCCCGGCAACGATGAGCGGATTGTTCCCCCCCATCTCCAGGGCGAGAATAACCTCCGGCCGCCCGGCAAATTGGGCATGTAACAGCTTACCCGTCGCCGAGGAACCGGTAAATAATACGCCATTAAGCTGTGATTTTGCCAATAGCACACCAGTATCTTTTTCGCCCTGCACCAGATTGAGCACCCCATCCGGCAACCCGGCCTCTGCCCAAATCTTGACCATCCATTCGCCGACCATGGGGGTTTGCTCACTCGGTTTGAACACGATCGTGTTCCCGGCGAGCAAAGCGGGCAGGATATGGCCGTTGGGCAGATGGGCGGGGAAGTTATAGGGGCCATAGACTGCCATCACCCCATGCGGCCGATGACGTAGCACGGCACGCCCTACGGGGCTTTCCTTGATTTTGGTGCCCGTACGCTCGTGATAGGCCTCATTGGCATAGGTGAGTTTGGCGATAACCGCGGCGACTTCGGACTTCGAATCCCACAATGCCTTACCCATTTCCTGCGAAATAAGCACGGCGAGCGCGTCCTTCCGCGCATCGACTAACTCTTTGAACTTCTCACCTATTTTATAACGCGCCTCATAGGGAAGCGCCGCCCATGCGGGAAACGCCTTATGCGCGGCATCCACGGCGGCGCCAACTTCCTTCTCGCCCGCCGCCTGGCCTTGCCAGAGCACCGCTCCCGTCGCCGGATTGAGCGAGGTGAAGGCGTGGCTACCTGTTTTGACCCATGATCCGTTGATATAGTGCATAGAACCTCTCTGAGAGGGCGTTAGAGCGGGTAAAACCGAACCGTGTCCCCGACTTTGACATCCAGGCTTTTGGCAAAGCGCGGGCCGATAATCGCACGACCACCCTTCTCCGTCAGCCGCCCGAGACTGGCCCTGAAATCGGCGAATCGATCGTTGCTCACCACGTATTTCGGTGTGCCTTCGGGCAATTCCATGATGTTGCCGATGGTGGCGAGCTTGCTCGATTTCACCGCGGCGATATTGGCGCGTTCGGCGAGCATGGTCGCCCCGCCGTCGAAAATATCGACATAGCCGGTATATTTGAATCCCTGCCGCTCGAGCAGTTTTTTGGCCGGCTCGGAGGCCGCGTTCACCTGGCCGATCACCTGCTGCGCCTCGGCGGGCAACAGATTCACGTAAATCGGGTATTTGGGCATGAGATCGTTGATGAACTGGTTGCCCTGCGTGGCGTTGATGTAATCCGCCTCGCGGAAGGGCATGTCGAAAAACGGCCGCGCCAGCGAGTTATAAAAGGGCGACACGCCGCGCGCATCATGCACGCCGCGCATCTCGGCAATCACCTGATCGGAGAAATGCTGCGGAAAGGCGGCGATGAACAGAAACCGCGCCAGCGAAATCATTTTGCCAATCCGGTCGCGCCGGTATTCGGGTTGCAGGAACAGCGCGCCGACTTCCGTCGCGCCGGTCAAATCGTTGGTGACCTGCAACAGCGAGTGTTTCTGGAAAATGTCGAGCTGGCTCGAAGCCTGCGTAATCGTGGTGAGTTTGTACGAGTAAAACGGCTGGGTAAGCCCGATGCGCGCCTTGATGCCGCAGGTGCCCGCGATATGTTTGGTGGCGGCGTCCTCAAACACGAAAAAGAAGTTATCCTGACCCTTTTTGCGCGGTTTTTTGGCAAAACTCGCTACGGAACTGCGGATTTTCTCGTCGAGCACTGATGCGTCCGGCGGCAGGCTGGTCATGCCGAATCCGGCCTGTTTGGCCAGTTTCAGCACTGCTTTATGGTCTTTGAGGGTGGCAGGGCGGAGGTACATAAGCGTGACAAGTGGCAGGTGACAGGTGACAGGTAAAGAGGTTCACTAGTATCAGGTTCTTAAATAAAAACAATCGCCTGCCACCTGTCACCTGTCACTTGTCACCAATTCCTTAAGGGCGAGCCTCCCCGGCCACAGCAAATTTCACGGAATTGTCATACTTTGGGGGTCAGCGCGGTGGTATCATCAGGGTGAAGGAGTGTGTTATGGCCAAGGCCCAGCCCAAACTCGGTACCAAGCTCGTCGCCGTATTCGATGCGGCACAGAAGGTGGATACGCCAGCACTGCATAGCACTTATGATGCGTTAGCCGCCACCACTCGCGCAGGATTCGGCAATGCCAACATCACAGACCTTACTAGCCCCAAGCATCAAAACCTGAGACAGAGAATGTGGTCCAGACTCGTCAGAGGTCCTGTAACCGTTGATGAATGGATTGATCGCGCGCAGAAACTGAAAGGAAAGGTCTCGCCAGCGGAAGCGGAAAAACTCGAGCATCTCATCAAAACACTGGAAAAGAATAAACCCGCACTAAATACACTGCGTCAGACAGTAGATACGCTCTGGAAATTCGTGAATAGCGTTTGTCAAAGAAAAGGCGACGGCGAGCGCGCCGACCGTGTCTGTGAGCAGGCGCTTACGACATCCCATGCAGTTCATAGTAACGGGCTTGAAGCAGGCCATGTCGGAGCATTACGGGAAGAAATGGGTAGCATACGAACTGTTGATCAAGTGGAGCACAGGCTCGGCCGGATCACCGGGGCGGCCGGAGGCGTTGGCCGAGTCAAAGGCAAACCAGCTTCGACAGCTCCAGCAAACGTCGCCAAAGGCGCCGGAAAAGAAGGCCTCAAGGAAGCCGAAGTGCTGGAGAAAAGTTTCCTCAAAAAACACTGGGGAAAAGCCGCCGTTGGTGCTGCCGCCATCGCCGGTGGCAGTTGGGTCTTAAGCGAAATGAACAAGCGTAACGACGAAACAAACAAGCAAAACGAAATCAGCTAACCCTCTATCCCTTGTCATTCCTGCGAAAGCAGGAATCCACTTCTTTAAGGAGATCCCTGCTTTCGCAGGGATGACAAAATTCGTGGAGTGAGGTTAAAGCTTAATTTCCCCACTCGCCAGTTTCATCAGCACCAACGCCGAAAGCTGCGCGCGCTCGGTGAGTGAGTCGAGATAAACGATTTCCTTATCCGAATGGATATTCGCCCCACGCACACCAAGCGTATCGACATTGGGCAATCCATAGCGCCAGAGGTTATTGCCGTCACAACAACCACCTGAAGGCTTCACGCCGATCTCAAGGCCCAGATCCTTGCCGCAGCTTAACACCATGTCAAAAATGGCTTTATTCTGCGGGCTCATCGGTTTCGGATGGCGCGTATAGTTGCCATAAACTTTCACCGAAAATCCGTCGCGCTTATCGACCTCCGCACAGATGGCACGGATTTCCTTTTCCACCCATGCCTGATCCTCATCCTTCGCCGGACGTAAGTTGAGGCGCAATATGGCAAGGTCCGGCACAACGTTCGTTGCCCCGCCGCCTGACACATGGCCGGGATTGAGCGTGAGCCCTTCGCGCTTGCCATTGAGCGCGAAAATTTTCTGGGTGATTTCGGCGAGCGCCACAATTGCATTGCGCCCATCGTAAGGATTGCGCCCCGCATGGGCCGCCTTGCCGCGCACGACGATGGTGTAATTGTCACTGCCTTTGCGCTCTCCGGCGAGGGAGCCATCGGCCAGCGCCGGCTCATAAATCATGCCGAAATGCTTGCCTTTCGCCACTTCCTTGAACAGCGGGTCGGAGGCAATCGAGCCGATTTCCTCATCCGGATTGAGCACGACTTGCCAGCCAATATTCTCCGCCCACGGCGATTTCTCCAGCGCCTCGAGCGCTTTGAGCATCACCACCAGCCCGCCCTTAAGGTCGGCCACGCCGGGACCGTTCATGATATTTTCCGATTCGTATTTCGGCTCCTGGAACGGATGCTCAAGCCCGTAAACCGTATCCATATGGCCAACGAGCAGCACCTGTATTTTTGCGTTGGGCCGCTTGCGGATGGTCAGCGCCTCGGCGATTTCCATCTGCATTTCCTCGCCCTTCTCGTCAATCTCGAGCATGGGCTTCAGCGGCACTACTTCCATTTCGCCATCGAGCCACGAGAAATTATCCTCCAGCGCCTTGCGAAACTTGCGGATGCCTTCGATATTATAACTACCCGAATTAATCCGCGACCATTGCTCGGTGAGCAAAATCATATGCTGCTGCTGCGTCGCGATCCAGTCGAGATGGGGTTGGTATTTTTCCATGGAGTATTCACTATTCGGGATTCAGGATTCAGTGAAGTAATTTATTCCGTCATCCCGGCGAAGGCCGGGATCCATGTCAGGAATGGCGCGCTCCCGAGGAGTCTTGGCATGGACCCCGGCCTTCGCCGGGGTGACGAAGAGTGGGGTTAGTCACCCGCCGTCGTTTCAGGCTGGAGAGATGCTCAGCCAGCCACCATTCTTAATGGACGGGCGGATAATGACAATGGGTTTTTAAGTTAGCGTTCCACAGTCTTGGGCTGAGACAGCTCTTTCAACTTCGAGTCGGCATAGCGGAGTACGCCCGTAGTAAGCTCCCCCAACTCGGCATTGGTAACACCGTCAGCCTGAATCTCTCCTGCTCTACGTATTAATGCCTGAAGATCAGGATTGGCCTTACCGAGTGACAGTTCTTTTTCAAGTTCTCCTTCAAGAAACCTTTGATAGACGTGGGCAAGGTCGCTCCTGCCGTTTTCCAACCTAGCCGCACTCATCCTAGGATACCGCGTGGCCAAACGTTTCTCAATTTCTTCGGCGGTAATAGTACCGTCCTTTTTGATGACAGCATCAACTACGCTAAGATCATCGACCAAATTTTTCAAGTTCGCTTTTCTGGCTTCATCCGCTTTTTGTATTTCTAAGTTTTTAAACGCATCTACGTTCCCGGCCCTTTGCTGCAGAATAGCGTTAGCAAGTTCTTCTGTAGAAAATTTTCTTTCATCTTGCATAGTGAGAAATACTATTACAGCAGCGCTGCGATCAAAATAAATTTCTGTAATATCAGTCCGTTGCGAAGGGGAGATCTTGATCGCCTTTGCTCCAAGATAACCAAACATTTCTATAGCCAGATCTTTAAGGTCACTCGGCACAGCAATGACACCCCAAATACCATTTTCGACAACTAGTCCCCGGGTAAGTTCACGGTCAGAATACGTGTCCTTCATCCTTTTTATATCAGCGATGAGTTTGGATAATTCGGTTTCGCGGATCATTTACGTACCCCAAATGCATGGCAATGAGCCAGTATAACCGCGAAACGGTTAATATGAGGTTAAGCTTTTATGACATTTTTGCTCGAGGGAAATCAGTCGGATAGAGCTTTTTCATCCCTATGCCGTCATTCTCGCGCTTGTCGCGAGAATCCACATGTCCGCCGTAGCTTTAGCGCAGGCGGATGGATCCTCGGAACAAGTCCGAGGATGACGCTACGATAGGGCGGGTTCGCAATGACGGGACTAATCCCCCGCCGTCGTTTTCAGGCTGGAGAGATGCTCGGTCAGCGCCGACTTCAAACGGGATATGCCGGCCATCAATTCCTTCTCGGTGATGGTGAGCGGCGGGACAAAACGTAGCACGTTGGGACCGGCGACCAGCACCAGCACGCCATGTTTGCGCGCAACGTCGGAGATGGCGTTTGAATTGCCCGCATAGGGCGCTTTGAGCTCGGCACCGACCATGAGGCCGCGCCCGCGTATTTCCACGAACATGTCGAGTTCTTTGTTGATGGCGGCAAGCTCGGCTTTCACCACCTCGCCCATTTTCGCCGCGTTGGCGATGATCTCCGGGCGCTGCAGCTTGGTCAGCGCCGCAAGCGCCACCGCCGCCATCACCGGGTTGCCGCCAAACGTCGAGCCGTGCGAGCCGAATTGCAGGATATCGCAGGCCTTGTCGCCCACCAGCATCGCGCCGATGGGAAGGCCGCCGCCCAAGGCTTTGGCGAGTGTCATGATGTCGGGCGCGACATTGTCGTGCATGTAGCCATACATTTTGCCGGTACGGCCCATGCCGCATTGGATTTCGTCGAACACCAAAAGTGCGCCGACTTTATCGCATAGCGCACGCAGATGTTTCAGGAAGCCGGGTTTGGCCGGAATTATCCCACCCTCACCCTGCACCGGCTCGACAAAAATCGCGCAGGTTTTGTCATCGACCATCGCTTCGATTGCCGCTTCGTCGTTGAATTTCGGGCAATAGCGGAAACCGCCGGGCAGTGGCTCGAACCCTTGCTGGTATTTGGCTTGCGCTGTCGCTGTAACTGTTGCGAGTGTTCGCCCGTGGAACGAACCGGCGAAGGTAATAATGTTGCGATGTTCCGGGTCGCGGCCCTTGCTTGCGGCATATTTACGCACGAGTTTGATCGCGGCTTCGTTGGCCTCGGCACCCGAATTGCAGAGATATACTTTCTTCGCGAATTCCGGCGCGGATTTTACCAGTGCTTCGGCCAAACGAATCGGTGGCTCGGTGAAAAAGATATTGCTGGTGTGCCAGAGTTTGCGCGATTGAGTATCCAGCGCGGCGAGCAGGTCGGGATCCTGATGGCCGAGCGAGCACACCGCAATCCCCGCACCTAAATCAATATAATCATTGCCGTCGAGATCCCAGATGGTCGAGCCCTTGCCATGATCGAGAATCATCTCGCGCGGCTTGTAGTTGGGCACATAATACGTCTGGCCCTTCTTGATGAGCTCCTGTGTCAGGGCGCCTAAATTGTGGGTTTTTGGGGGAAGTGACATGCGTATACCGTTAACCGTTTACCGACTTACCGTAATGCTTTACAAGCACAACACAAATACGGTCAACGGTTAACGGTTGCCGGTCAACGAAAATACGGAGTCAAAGCGCGTGTTGTGTGTTCATGCCATCATCACCGGCCGCGTACAGGGTGTTTATTACCGTGCATGGACGGTGAGTGCTGCCAAAGAACGCGGCCTGAAAGGCTGGGTGAGAAACCGCACTGACGGCACGGTCGAGGCCGTGTTCTGCGGCGATGCGGCAGTAGTAGAGGACATGCTGAAAGCCTGCAAAGAAGGGCCACCCGCCGCGCGCGTGGACAATATCACGAGGAGCGAATGGACCGGCGAAGTGCCTTCCGACTTTCAAAAACTGGAAACGGTTTAGCCGTGAGCCCACAGCCAAGAGCCTATAGCTATCGGCTGTAGGCTGTTAGCTGTTGGCTAATCAAACACTTCCGCAAACGTCCGCTTGAGCACTGCATCAACTTCTGAAAGCGACACATCCTTGCCCATTTCTTTGAGCGACGTCACGCCGTACTCACGAATCCCGCAGGGGACGATACCGGCATAATGCGATAAATCCGGATGCACATTGAGCGCGATGCCGTGCGAGGTAACCCATTTCTGCACACGTACCCCGAGCGCGGCGATTTTGGCTTCTGAAGGATGGTGCGTGGTGCGTGGTGCGTGGTGCGATTTTCCTGATTCCTGATTCCTGATTCCTGATTCCTGCTTCACCCACACGCCTATTCTTCCCTCGCGCACAAAACCTTCGATATCGAATGCGGCGAGGGTGCGGATGATCCAGTCTTCGAGTTTCTTTACATACACACGCAAATCCTGCTCATCGCGGCGTTTCAAATCGCGCAGAACATACGCCACGCGCTGGCCGGGACCGTGATAGGTATACTGCCCGCCCCTGCCCGTTTCATAGACGGGAAATTCCGCGCGCAATAAATCATGCGCCTTGGCGCTGGTGCCTGCGGTGTAAAGCGGTGGATGTTCGAGCAGCCAGACGAGTTCCGGCGACTCGCCGTGCTGAATCTCGCCGACGCGGGTTTTCATCGCGGCGAGCGCATCACTGTATCCTACCAGTCCACTGCTTGTTTCCCATTCCATGCAACCCTGCTAGGCGAAGTAAAAAAATATGCAAGCTTTGTGCGCGCATTTCCTACGCTTAATACAACAAAGATTATATTAGCATCTTAATACCCATGTATTTTAGTAAAAATTTCAGTCAGTTATTTGATTCTCGGCACTGGATTTTTCTTGTATACGGACTACATCCCGAGCGACACTAAAACGCAATCACCGAACACTATCATCACACGCTTCCAGAAGGAGTAACCCATGGCCAACATCACTAAAACCGCTGCGCAATACCTCGCCGATAGCGGCATCTGGCCTTACGCCGCGGGCGACAAAGTAACCATCGTCGATACGGGTGCCAATATCGCTGGCCTTAGCGCTGGGCAGCTTGCGGCACTGATCACCAACGGGGTGGATCGTTTCGATGCATCCGACAATGCCGTTAGCTTCACCGCCGCCCAGTTCAGTGATCTGACGGTCAAGGCGGGGTCGAATGACGTCGTCACCATTTCCGACACCGGTGCCAATATCGCATCATTCATCGGCGATATCGACGATAACAGCAACCTGGCCGACCATCTCGTCATCAACGCCACGGATGATGCCATTACCATCAGCGCCGACGACTATGAAGAACTCTTGGGCGATGCAACCTTCGACCCAAGCGATACGCTCACCCTCACCGGCAGCGGTGGCGATGACAGCAACGAAGGCGGCGATGACGACGATTCCCTTGAAGGCGACGCGGGCGACGACTCCATTGAAGGCGGCGACGGCGATGATTCCATCAATGGCGGGGATGATGATGATTCCTGCAGCGGCGATGATGGCGACGACTCCATCGAAGGCGGCAATGGTAACGATACCGGCCATGGCGGCAAAGGCAGCGACGATATATTCGGCGACGCGGGCGACGATTCGCTGTCCGGCGATGACGGCGATGACTCCATCGAGGGTGGCTTGGATGACGATAGCTGCGACGGCGGCAAGGGTGAGGACAGTATCTACGGTGAAGACGGCGACGACTCGCTCTATGGTGGCGCGGACGATGACACCGTGATTGGCGGCGTAGGGCTTGACGAGGTTCATGGCGGCAAAGGCAACGACGATCTCGACGGCGACGACGGCGACGATTCGCTGTTCGGCGAGGACGAGGATGACTCCATTAGCGGCGGCGACGATAACGATACCTGCGACGGCGGCAAAGGCTCGGACGAAGTCTACGGCGACGCGGGCGATGATTCGCTGCTTGGCGGCAACGACGATGACACCGTCAGCGGCGGCGCGGACGATGACACATGCGATGGCGGCAAGGGCGATGATTCGATCGAAGGCGGCGTAGGCTTCGACTCGCTCCTCGGCGGCAATAACGATGACCAGCTGTTCGGCGGCGACGACAACGACACGCTCTACGGCGGCAAGGGCAATGACGGGCTTAACGGCGATGACGGCAACGACTCTATTTTTGCCGAGGACGGCGTCGACAGTATCGACGGCGGCATCGGTAACGACGACATCGACGGCGGCAAGGGCAACGACGATGCCAGCGGCGGCGACGGCAACGACACCATGCTTGGCGGCGACGGCAACGACACCGTCAACGGCAATGACGACGACGACGATCTCGACGGCGGTAAGGGCAATGACTTCGTTACCGGCGGCGACGGGTTCGACGATCTCGACGGCGGCGACGGCAACGACACCATCGATGGCGGCGCTGATAACGACACCATCGCCGGCGGCAAGGGCAACGATACGATCGGTGCCGGCGGCGGGCTGGATCAGGTCCAGGGTGGCGACGGCAACGACACGCTCGATGGCGGTGCTGATAACGACACGCTCGAAGGTCAAAAAGGCAATGACGTTATCTATGGCGGTAACGGCGACGATTCCATCACCGGCGGCGATGGCAACGACTACCTGCAAGGCGACAGCGGGGAGGACACGCTCGAAGGCGGTGCGGGCAACGATACGCTCACCGGCGCCATCGGCCACGATACGCTCACCGGCGGCGAGGGTAACGATCGCTTCCTGTTCAGTATCAACCCCAATGCGAACGATTCCGACACGATCACCGACTTCACCCTCGGCAAGGACAAAATCGCCTTCGATGTCAGTCAGTTTACCGGCCTTACGGTGGGTAATTTGTCGGCCGACGCGTTTGTCAGCGGTGCGGGTACGGCAACGGCAGGCGATGCAACGGATCGCATCATCTACGATACCACGACCGGCAACCTCTACTACGATGCGGATGGTAATGCGGGCGGCTCGTCCGCTGTGCTGATCGCCACCGTCGGTGGCACACCCGCCCTCTCCAACACCGACTTCGTGGTGGTGGTGTAGCGGTAGGTTTCGTTTTAAAGCAAAACCGGGGGAGGCCAAAAGCCTCCCCTTTTTGCTGCATATATGCGTAAAAAGCACTGGTCATGGCCTGAATAGAAGGCTAGATTCCCCCTCCCTTACGGCGCATCTGCCGCGCAAGCAAAAAATACAAGGAGTTCCCCATGGCCACGTTAACCAAAACCGTTGCGCAATATCTGTTGGATGTCACCAACCTCGTCACTCCGTATCTCGCCATTGACGATGTCACCATCGCCGACACCGGCGATAACATCGAAGGACTTACCGCTGGGGAGTTACTGGTGCTGGCCACCAACAAGGTGGATGCGATCAATGCATCGGACAACCTCATCGAATTCTCGCTGACGCAATATCTGGCCTTAAGCAAAAATGTTCTTATCCACGCCAGCGATACGTTGGAGGTTACGGGCACGGGCGCCAACGATAAAATTCTGGTACGGCACCTTGTGGATGCTGTCCTGGCTGGCGGCGCAGGCAACGATACGCTCACCGGAAACACGGGCGACGACTCGCTTGAAGGCGATGCCGACAATGATTTACTCCGCGGCGGCGAAGGCAACGACACGCTTGAGGGCGGCACCGGCAATGACACGATCTATGGCGGGGAAGGCGATGACAGCACCGAAGGCGGCGACGGCGATGACAGACTCTTTGGCATACTTGGCAACAACACGATCGAAGGCGGCGTGGGTAATGACACCATCACCGCTGGCGCCGGCACCAACGTCCTCTCCGGCGGCGATGACAACGACCTGATCAAAACCAAAGGCAACAGCACCATCGATGGCGGCGCGGGTAATGACACCATCACTGGCGGCGGCGGCGATGACGATATCACTGGCGGCGATGATGCCGACTCTATCAAAGGCGATGATGGCGACGATACGATCGACGGCGGCAATGGCGACGACACCATCGACGGCGGCGCGGACGACGACGATATCGGCGGCGGGCTAGGACTGGATAGTCTCAAGGGCGGTCAGGGCGACGACACACTCGGCGGCGGCGGCGGTAACGACACCATCGACGGCGGCGCGGGTGACGACAATATCGACGGCGATGACGGCGAAGATACGCTGCTCGGTGGCGCGGGTAATGATCTTGTGGCTGGTGGTGCCAACAACGATACGATCAATGGCGGTGCGGGCGATGATGATCTGTACGGCGGCGATCATAACGACTCGCTCTACGGCGGCGCGGGTAACGATACGCTCCGCGGCGATAATAACGATGATTCGCTCAACGGCGGCGCGGGTAACGACACGCTCGACGGCGGTGACAACAACGACACGCTCAACGGCGGTGCGGGCAATGACACGCTCGACGGCGATGATAATGACGACTCGCTCGACGGCGGCGCCGGGAGCGACACACTGATCGGCGACAGCGGAAACGACACACTGCTCGGCAGCGCGGGTGATGACGTGCTCGACGGCGGTGCGGACAACGATTCGCTCGACGGCGGCGCGGGCGACGACAACCTCGTCGGCGGCAGTGAAAACGATACGCTCAAGGGCGGCGCGGGTGACGACACCATGGAAGGCGACGCAGGCAACGACTCGCTCGACGGCGACGCAGGCGATGACGGGCTCTTCGGCGGCGCGGATAACGACACGCTGAATGGTGGCGCCGGTAACGATGTCTTGCAAGGCTTCACAGGCACCGATGTGCTCAATGGCGGCCTCGGCAACGACACGCTCAACAGCTTCAGCGGCAACGACACGATGAACGGCGATGGCGGCAACGATCTGCTGGAAGGCGGCGAAGACGCCAACACGCTGAACGGCAACGCTGGCAACGACACCGTGCAGGGCAGCGACGGCAATGACACGATCACTGGCGGCCTCGGCAACGACTCGATCGTGGGCGAGAACGATGACGACAGCATACGCGGCGACGAGGGTAATGATCGCCTGCGCGGCAACGACGGCGAGGACACGCTCGACGGCGGCATCGGCAACGACCAGCTCCTCGGCGGCGACGGCCATGACACCGTGACCGGTGGCGCCGGCAAGGATGTGTTCTTCTATAATGGCACACTCAGCAGCGCTGAGAGCGACACCATCACCGACTTTACCGTAGGCCAGGATTCCTTCGAGTTCGATCAGGGCGTATTCAGCGGGCTTAGCGGACCTGGCGTACTGACCGCGGACGAGTTCAGGGCGGGAACCGTAGCAACGGATGCCACCGACCGTATTATCTACAACTCGGCGAGCGGCGAAGTCTTCTACGATGCGGACGGCACCGGCGTTGCCGCCCAGATACTGATCGCCGTGGTGGATGCAGGCACCTTGCTCACCAACACCCACTTCTCGACCATCGCCGGGTAGGTGTAAGCACAAAAGCAATCAAAGGGGGAGGCCAAAAGCCTCCCCCGTTGCGTTTAAGGGGTTGCACCCATGGCAAAGCTTTGCTACAGCCCCCGAAGCAAACTCGCTAGTCAGCCAGCCTAGTAGAGTTTGCATGATGCGATCGTGGCGGAATTGGTAGAC
>JANNSK010000103.1:0-10217 GCA_031402515.1 Alphaproteobacteria bacterium
ACCCTTCAAGTGTCCCATATGAATATTTTTTTCAATCACCACCCCTTCGATCTGGTGGAACATCGGCGTATGGGTCTGGTCCGAATCCGAACGATGATGTCGCAGAAGCCGCCCATCCGCATTATCGCGCCGGGCACGACCTATCGTTCGGATTCGGACCAGACCCATACGCCGATGTTCCACCAGATCGAAGGGTTGGTGATTGAAAAAAATATTCATATGGGACACTTGAAGGGTATCCTGCATGATGCGCTCGCCGCATTCTTCGGCGTAGAAAAAGTGCCCATGCGTTTTCGTGCGAGTTTTTTTCCGTTCACCGAGCCATCGGCCGAAGTCGATATCGGCTGCAAGCGCGGCAAGGATTCGTTGCTGATCGGTGAAGGCGACGACTGGTTGGAAATCGCCGGTTGCGGCATGGTGCACCCGAACGTACTCAAAAATTGCGGGCTTGATCCGAACGAATGGCAAGGCTTTGCTTTCGGTTGCGGCATCGAGCGCCTCGCCATGCTGAAATATAATATCCCGGACCTGCGCACCTTCTTCGCGGGCGATGTGCGCTGGCTGAAACATTACGGTTTCAATGCGCTTGATATTCCCAATCTCGTGAAGGGAGTGGGCGCGTGAAACAAGTGCTCCTTATCGGCGGGCCGAATGGGGCGGGAAAGACCACGGCAGCGATGACGCTGCTACCGAAATTTATGAAAATTCATGAATTCGTCAATGCCGATGACATCGCGCGCGGACTGAATCCGTTGAACCCGCAAGGGCAAGCCGTAGCCGCCGCACGCGTCATGATCGAGCGGATACGGCAACTGACAGCAGAAGGCAAACACTTCGCTTTTGAAACCACATGTGCCGGACTCCATCACCTGAAGACGCTTCAGGCCTGTAAAACAGCCGGATACGAGACAATACTTGTTTTTCTGTGGCTTCCCAACGCAGAAATGGCTATTCGCAGGGTGGGGTATCGTGTTAAAAGCGGCGGGCATTCCATACCGTCGGAAGTTGTACGCCGCCGTTATACAAGAGGCTTACAAAACCTCATTCGTTACTATCTACCGCTTGTAAGCCGTGCGGTAATTTACGATAATTCCGATAGTCTTACGAAGAATGCCTTACCGCCTATTGCCGAAAAAAATCCCGGGGAGGAATTGAATATACACAACGCAGATATCTGGCAAAAAATTCTGGGGGTAGCCCATGGCTAAAGACGAATCACGAAGCGACATCAATAAAATTATCACTATCGGCATTGCTGCCAGTGCCGCCACTGCAATCGAAGATGCGCAACGTCACCATGTACCGCTGGTAGTATGGCGCAATGGTGGGATTGTGGAGGTAACCCCTTCCGAGTCGAAACCGCTTCCTCAACAAGATTAACGGCAGATTCTCGTATGAAATTTCCCCTCTCCCTCCTCAAGCGTTTCCTGATTACCGATGCATTGCTGGATGACATCGCGGCAAAACTGACGGCGATTGGGTTGGAAGTCGAAAGCATTGAGGATAAATCCGAATCGCTTAAAGCCTTCGTGGTTGCTGAAATTATCGAAGCCACAAAACATCCGCAGGCGGACAAGCTGCAAGTATGTAAGGTGAGGGCGGCGCAAGGTGAATTGCAAATTGTGTGTGGTGCGCCGAATGCACGCGCGGGCATTAAAGTCGCGCTGGCCAATATCGGCAGCATCATCCCGACCAACGGTATGGAAATTAAAAAGGCGAATGTGCGCAGCGTGGAATCGCAAGGCATGCTTTGCTCAGCGCGCGAGCTGGGCTTGGGTGACGACCATGCGGGCATTATCGAACTTCCGACGGATGCTAAAATCGGCGTATCTATTGTCGAAGTGCTGGGATTAGGTGACCCCGTTATCGATCTCAATGTCACCGCCAATCGTGGCGATTGTATGGGTGTGCTCGGTGTGGCGCGTGATTTGGCAGCGGCAGGCATGGGTGCATTAAAGCCGCCGTGCGTCCCCCCCCTTTATCCCCCCCCGCAAGCGGGGGGGGCAAATCCCCGCCCCATCTCCATCACGATTGAAGATACGGATGGCTGCTACGCGTTCTTGGGCCGCGTGATTAAAGGCGTCAAAAACGGCCCCTCGCCGGACTGGATGCAGAAAATTCTGACAGCCGCCGGTATGCGCCCGATTTCAACGCTGGTCGATATCACCAATTATTTTTCTCTCGCCTTTGGGCGTCCGCTTCACGTCTATGATCTCGCCAAACTCGATGGCGGCATCGTCGTGCGCAAGGGCAAGGACGGAGAAAAGCTTGAAGCACTCAATGAAAAATCCTACACGCTCCGCGCTACAGACTGTGTCATCGCCGACGGCAAAAAAGCGCTGGGTTTGGGCGGCATTATGGGCGGTAGTTTTTCTGGCGTCACGGAAACCACGAAGGATGTGCTGCTTGAAATCGCCCTGTTCAACCCGCTTGCCATCGCCCAATCAGGCCGCGAACTGCAAATCGAGTCTGACGCCCGCCAGCGTTTCGAGCGCGGGGTTGATGCCGGTTTCCTCGAGATTGCCGATGCGCGGGCAACGGAAATGATTCTTGAACTCTGCGGCGGCGAAGCGTCAGAAACACTGCTCGCCGGGAAAATCCCTGCCGCTGTAGCGCCGATTGCGTTCGATGCGAAAGCGGTCAACGCGCTCGGCGGCACGAATATCGCGGAAACAAAACAAAAAGAAATCCTCACCGCGCTTGGTTTTACCTTCGCCGGCAATAACGTGAATGTGCCCACCTGGCGGCATGATGTATCGCAGCCTGCTGACCTCGCGGAAGAAGTATTGCGCATCGTGGGTTATGACTTGATTCCTACTGTTTCGCTGCCCAAACGCGCAGATGTGTCGCGCCCTGCCCTCACCGACCAGCAAACACGCGTTTGCGCCGTGCGTCGCACACTCAGCAGTCGCGGATTGCATGAAACCTACGGCTGGGGATTCGTTTCGGAAAAACAGGCGGCTTCGTTCGGCGGGCAGGCGCCCGCGCTGAAGCTCGTCAATCCCATCAGCGAGGAACTCTCGGTGATGCGGCCATCGCTGTTACCGCACCTCATCGCCGCGTTGAATGCCAATACGGCGCGTGGGAACGACACGCTCGGCCTGTTTGAAGTCGGCGCGACATTTGAGAATGTCACGCCCACCGGCCAGCACACCATCGCAGCGGGTGTACGCATTGGCCTGAAATCTGAGCTGCATTGGCATGACAAAGGCAATACGGATGTCTTTGATGTGAAAGCAGATGTCGCCGCCGCGCTCGCTGCTGCGGGCGTGGATATTAGCAAATGCCAGATCGAGCGCACGGCGCCTGCCTGGTATCACCCCGGCAAATCCGGCGTGGTGAAGCTGGGACCCAAAAACACCCTTGCGGTGTTCGGAGAGTTGCATCCTGCGGTGCTCAAGCAGCTTGATTGCGATGTGCCCGTGCTGGCGTTCGAAATCATGCTGGATGCGATTCCCGCCGCAAAAACAGCCAAGCGCAAGGCGCTGAAAACTTCCGACTTCCAACCGGTGCGCCGCGACTTTGCCTTCGTGGTGGATGCGAAAACGCCAGCGGCGGATTTGATTAAGGCCGTAAGCGGTGCGGAAAAAGCCCTCACCCGCGATGTTACCATCTTCGATGTCTATGAAGGCAAAGGTGTCGCCGAAGGCAAAAAATCCATCGCACTCGCCGTAACGCTTCAAGCCGATGACCGCACGCTGGTCGATGCCGAGATTGAAAAAACCGCGCAGGCTGTAATTGCGGCGGCGACCAAAGTAGGCGCTACTTTAAGATAGTGACAAGTGACATGTGGCAAGTGACAGGTAAGAAACAATGGCCGCTTGTCACTTGCCACCAGCCACACTGATAATCGTCACATGCCCCATCTTCCGCCCGGGGCGGGAATCGGTTTTGCCGTAGAGATGCACATGCGCTTCCGGCATTTGCGCGTAGCGGCTCCATTCCTGCCAATCATCGCCGAGCAAATTAATCATCTCGCATTTACCGCGCGCGGAGGTGTCGCCCAGCGCCCAGCCGCATATCGCGCGGATATGCTGCTCGAACTGCGAGGTCGGCGTACCTTCCATCGTCCAATGACCGGAATTATGCGGGCGCGGCGCGAGTTCATTCACCAGCAGCCCCTTGTCGGTGACGAACAGTTCAACCGCGAGCAGCCCCACTACATCCAGCTTTTCAGCCAGCGTGGTGGCGATTTTTTCTGCTTCTGTTTGATGCGCAGCCATGAATGGCGCGGGCGCAATCGTGCGGTGGAGGATATGGTTCTTGTGGATATTCTCCACCAGCGGATAGCAGCGCATTTCACCCAGCGTCGAGCGGGCGACAATGATGGAGGCTTCGGCGGAGAAATTGATGAATCCTTCGAGCACGCATTCGGTTTTTCCCAATTGCGCCCAGGCACTCATGGCTTCCGCCGCTTCTTTAATCACGACCTGGCCCTTGCCGTCATAGCCAAGCTCGGTGGTTTTGAGCACGGCAGGCATTCCGATTTTATGCACGGCCTCGGCCAGCGATTTTTCTGAGATGACGGGATAGAATGGCGCGGTCGCTATCCCCTGCGTGCGAATGAATTCTTTTTCACGTTGGCGATGGCGCGTGGTGAATAGAACACCAGGTTTCGGGCGCACGGCGACCAGCGCTTCGAGCATCTCTAACGTTTCAGCGGGGATGTTCTCGAACTCGAACGTCACGATATCGACCGACTGACCGAAGGCGCGCAGGGCGGACGTATCCTGATACGCGCCGATGGTGGTTTTGGTAGCCACGTGCGAGGCGGGAGAATCCTTGTCCGGCGTAAAAATGTGGGTTTTGTAGCCCATACGGCTCGCCGCGCGCGCCAGCATTCTGCCCAGCTGGCCGCCACCAACAATACCAATCGTTGCTCCTGGGGGAGTTATGGCCATAAGGAAGCCATGAGCCTACAGCTTACAGCCGATAGCTTTTCTGTGATAATGGTAACGCTGTGCCCCAAGCACAGACAGCTATAGGCTGTCGGCTGTCGGCTATCGGCTATCATGCAGGCTCCAGCGCCACCGCTGCTGTCTGCTTCGAGCGCCATTTAATGACACGGGCGGCAAGCTTGGCGTCGTTCAGCGAAAGAATGGTTGCGGCGAGCAATCCTGCATTCGCCGCGCCATGTTCGCCGATGGCGAGGGTGCCTACGGGAATACCTTTCGGCATTTGCACGATGGATAAAAGCGCATCCATGCCGTCGAGTGATTTGGACATCACCGGAACGCCGAGCACGGGCAGTTCGGTGAGTGACGCCGTCATGCCCGGCAGATGCGCCGCACCGCCTGCACCAGCAATGATAACTTTGAGGCCGCGCTTGGCAGCGCCCGTCGCATATTCATACAGCCGCTTGGGCGTGCGATGCGCCGAAACGATTTTCGCCTCATACGGCACGCCGAGTATGTCCAACATATCGGCGGCATGTTTCAAGGTCGCCCAATCCGTCTGACTGCCCATAATGATGGCAACGCTTGGTTTGTGTGTCTTCTTTGCCTTTTTTCCCATGTTTCTCTCGTTTGAGGAAACGACGCTTGTACAGCAATGTTGCTACCGGGTCAAACACCGGCTAGGGTTTGCCCCCTTATGGCATTGGAACCCCTATGAAAATCGCCGTAGCCAAAGAGACTTCTCCCCTCGAAGCGCGGGTTGCTGCCAGCCCGGATGCGGTGAAGCGTTTTGTGGCGATGGGCGCGGAAATTGTCATCGAACATGGTGCAGGCACCGCCTCCGGCATCAGCGATGAAATGTTTTCCGCCGCCGGCGCAAAAATCGCCGCTTCCGCCGCCGAGGCATTCAATGGCGCGGATATTATTTTATGTGTCGAGCATCCGCGAGCGGAAACTGTTTCCCTCATGCCGCAAGGCGCGGTGCTGATCGGCATGCTCGATCCCCTCAATAAAGCAACCGACTTCGGACCACTGAACGCGCGTTCCATCCATGCCTATGCGATGGAGCTGCTGCCACGTATCTCGCGCGCGCAGTCGATGGACGTGCTGAGCTCGCAATCCAACCTCGCCGGTTACCGCGCGGTGATCGAGGCCGTCGCGGCGACGAGTAAAACCGTGCCGATGATGATGACGGCAGCGGGAACGATTCCCCCGGCGAAAGTGCTTGTGCTCGGCGCTGGTGTGGCCGGATTACAAGCCATCGCCACCGCCAAACGCCTCGGCGCGGTCGTGCTGGCGTCTGATGTGCGCCCGGCGGTGAAGGAGCAAGTCGAATCGCTCGGAGCCAAGTTCCTCGAAGTGAAAGCGGAAGAATCCGGCGAGACCGCTGGTGGATACGCCAAGGAAATGAGCGAGGATTATAAACGTCGCCAGGAGCAAGCGCTCGCCGATGCGATTAAACTGCAGGATATTGTCATCACGACCGCGCTGATTCCCGGCAGGCCAGCGCCGGAGCTGATTACCGAAGCGATGGTGAAATCCATGAAACCCGGCAGCGTGATTGTGGACCTTGCGGCAGCATCGGGCGGCAATTGCAGACTCACCAAGGCCGACCATCAGATAAGCGCCTATGGCGTGACGATTCTGGGCTATACCAATTTACCATCGCGTGCGGCCAACGACGCCAGCCCGCTTTACGCGCGCAACCTGTTCAATTTCGTCTCGACGCTGATGATCGACAAAACCACCAAGGCCTTGTCGATTCAGGCCGACGACGAACTCATCAAAGGCACGCTCGTCACCAAGGGCGGACAGGTGGTGCATCCGATGCTGACGAAGGTAGGATAGATGGTAGTTAGCCGACAGCCCATACCCGCTAAGGAGGCATCATGATTGACCCATTCATTTTCGGTATCTCAGTTTTTGTGCTGGCGTGTTTCGTCGGCTATTATGTGGTGTGGCGCGTGACCCCTGCCCTTCATACGCCGCTGATGAGCGTGACGAATGCCATCTCGGGTATCATTATCGTCGGCGCGATCATTGCGCTGGGGCCCGATTCGGGCGGCGAACTCGACTTCCCACATTTACTCGGATTTATTGCGGTCACCATCGCCTCGATCAATATTTTCGGCGGATTCGTAGTGACCCAACGTATGCTCGACATGTTCCGCAAGAAGTCTGCTACCGCTAAATCTCAACCAACCAAAGGAGTGAAGTCATGATGAGTGAATGTAATTTTTCGAAGGGCTGGCTGATCAGCGCGATCGCCGTGTTCCTATTTACCATGGGATTCGATTGGTATGTCCATGGCCATATGCTGATGGATATGTATAAGCAAACCGCCTCCGTTTGGCGGCCGGAAGGCGAAATGCAGGCCTTGAGCCACTGGTGCTTCATCCGCCATGCTATCGTTGCTGCGCTGCTCGCCGGTGCGTATGGCTGTTGGCGCGACAACCAGTCAATGGGGAAAGTCGGCTCTGAGAAATGCCCCTACAAGAAAAGCATGCTGGGCTTCGGTCTCTGGGTCGGATTGCTGCTGGGCGTCACCGAAGCGGGTTCGTATGTCTACCTGCCGATTCCGGCTAAACTGGCACAAATGTGGTTCGCCGCTGAACTGATCAAAGGGTTAGGCATCGGCATCGTACTGAACTTTGTCCACATTAAATTCTGCACGACGACGAAGAAGAAGAAGTAACCATGAGTAGTTTCGTCACCCTCCTCTATCTCGCCGCCGCCGTCATGTTCATCATGGCGCTGCGCGGGCTGTCGTCGCCGGTCACTGCCCGGCGCGGCAACCTGTATGGGATGGGGGGGATGGCGCTCGCCGTTTTGATTACGCTCACCTTGCCGCAGGTGGCCTCGTACCGATGGATTTTCCTCGGGCTGGCTATCGGCGGTACGGTGGGCGTACTCATCGCCCGCAGCATTGCCATGACGGCGATGCCGCAACTCGTCGCCGCTTTCCACTCGCTGGTGGGACTGGCGGCAGTACTGATTGCGATGGCGGCACTGTGGGCGCCGGAATCGTATGGCATCGGCACATCGGGCGACATCCATTTTGGCAGCCTGATTGAAATGAGCCTCGGCGCGATTATCGGCGCGATTACATTTACCGGATCCATCGTCGCCTTTGCCAAACTGCAAGGACTGGTTTCGGGCGCGCCGCTACGGTTTTTCGGGCAGCATAAAATCAACGCCATGCTGGGACTGGCCTGTTTCGGGCTGATGCTGGTGTTCTGCGCCAGCGAATGGAAACTTATTTTCATCGTGATGATTCTGCTCGCGATGGCGCTCGGTGTATTGCTCATCGTCCCCATCGGCGGCGCAGATATGCCGGTCGTGGTCTCGATGCTGAATTCCTATTCGGGTTGGGCTGCGGCGGGCATCGGTTTCACGCTCGGCAACCCGCTGCTGATTATCGCCGGCGCGTTGATCGGCGCTTCAGGAGCTATCCTCAGCTACATCATGTGCAAGGCGATGAATCGCTCGATCATCAACGTCATCCTCGGTGGCTTTGGCTCGGATGCTGGAGCAGCGGCAGCGGCGGGCAAGGATGATCGTCCGGTAAAATCCGGTGCGGCAGAGGATGCGGCGTTCCTGCTCGGCAATGCCGATTCGGTGATTATCGTGCCCGGTTACGGCATGGCCGTCGCTCAAGCCCAACATGCAGTGCGCGAACTATACGAGGCGCTGGAACATAAAGGAATCAAAGTCCGCTTCGCCATTCACCCCGTCGCGGGGCGCATGCCGGGCCATATGAACGTGCTGCTCGCCGAGGCAAATATCCCGTATGAAAATGTCATCGAATTGGAAGAAATCAATAACGATTTTTCGACGACAGATGTCGTCTATGTCATCGGCGCCAACGATGTGACCAACCCGGCGGCGAAGGATCCTAAAAGCCCCATCTACGGCATGCCGATCCTGAACGTCGCCGATGCGCGCAACGTGATTTTCAACAAACGCTCGATGGCAGCAGGCTATGCCGGCATCCAGAACGAACTCTTCTATCAGGATAACACCATGATGCTTTTCGGCGACGCCAAGGCGGCGACGGAGCAGCTCGTTAAGGCGATTAAAGCGCTTTAAACAGAATCTTTATAAAACTGTCACCCAACTGTCATCAAACTGTCATAAACCTCTGATATAGTGGGACAGTAACCCCATCATAAGGAGTCCTTATGTCACTTCCTAAAACTGATACCAGCAAACCTGCCAACAAGAATGACTTGAATTCAGTTCGTTCGATTGTCGATATGCTCTTCAATGGCGTTGGCGATGGGCCTGGGTTTAAAGAAGCTACACGTGACTTCCATGAATTCGACAAAAACAAAGACGGAAAATTAACACCGGACGACGATAAAGTGACACCTAGTCAGGTCAGCATCGCTCAATGTTCTAACATCACCATGAAAACAGCCGAAGCTGGGATTAAAGATGCATTGCGGCAATTTGTTGGATCATTCGATACAGTAAAAGACGGCAAACTGGATACCACGGAATTCGTAGCGCTCCAAAAAGCATTGGTAAAAATTGGAAAAGAAATGGGCAACCAACACGTTAAATTCTTTACCATAACGAAGGCGTTACAACCTCTGTCTACTGAAGCAGCAGCTAAATCTGAATGTGCGGGAACCATCAATACCGACAACATCATCACTGCCTATGAAGATGTATTTAGCAAAGCGCTTCCTGCTGGCAGCAAGCCGATTAAGGTTGATCGGCAGAAATTACGATAGCCCTCCAACGCAATAAAAAAGGCGACCCGTGAGGGCCGCCTTTTTCTTTGCTTTGTCATCCCTGCGCAAGCAGGGATCTCCTTAAGGGGGATTCCCGCTTTCACGGCCCTTTTCGTAGCTGTACGCCATATTAGCGTGCGCGGGCTGCCTGTGCGCCACCACGGCCGAGGCCGTTGAGGCCTGCGACCACTTCGGCATCGTTCGGCACAGCGAATACACCGTCCCTGCGCATGACGCTGTTAGCACTGTCATAGCCGTTTTTCGTGGCGATAAGCGCCGCGGCGGCACGTTCGGCGTTGCTGAAGCTCATGGCGTAGTTGGCGGCGATATGGTTCGTCAGGTCACGGAAGGCTTTCACCTCGGGAACATCCACTTCCACCACGTCGCCGGTGCGCAGGTTGCGCGAGCGGTAACCGGCGCCGGTGACGAGTTGCAGCACTGTCGGGCGACGGAATTTTGTGCCATCGGTGGAGTTCAGGCTCACCTGCACCATGTCGGCGGCGGACTGTGGCGCAGCTTCTGCCTGCTGCACGGACGTTTTCGCTTCAGCAACCTGTTGCACCGGTGCGGCGGCAGGCGCTGC
>JANNSK010000104.1:0-11535 GCA_031402515.1 Alphaproteobacteria bacterium
CAGCAGCAAAAACCCTTCACCTCTCCCATCGGGAGAGGTCGGCGAGCACTGGCGAGCCGGGTGAGGGCATACGGCCTCACCATTTGGCCCTCACCCAAAATTCGAAGGCGAATTTTGACCTCTCCCAGTGGGAGAGGTGAAGAACTTGATCTACCGACTAATTGGGGAAACTGACATGTCCCGGAATTCGGATGGCTTGAGGAGGTTGTCCGTAGGGCTGTCCATGAGATCCTGCCCATTGGCCGCATACTTCAGTCGCTGGCCGAGGATCTTTATCTTTTCAGCGATGCCCTTATCGCTGAGCAGCCCCTCGGTGCGCGCCTTCGCTTGTTCATAGAGATTCTGGACAAAACGCTGCGCCGAATCCCAGCTAAGCTGTCCATATTGCACGGGAACGCTGGTAAGTTCTGCGCCTTCCTCGCCGGCAACGGACTTGTACGCACTGATCACCCGTCCGCTATTGGCGTTGTAGGTGAGGAGCATGCCATCCACTTCCCGGATGATCTTGCCACGCGTGGCCAGGCTTATTCTGTCTTTCTTGCCATTGTGCAATGTACTGGCGGCGAGGATTTTACCATCATCACCCAAGCGCACCGACACCGAATCCATATCGACGCTGCCGTTATTCACCCGAAAGCGCGACGCGGTGACGACATACGCACCCTTGCTGCGCTGGGCGATATAGCCGTGCCATATCGGGTCCTTTGGATCCTCATTGCTGGTGAAGGCGATATAATTGCTGTTGACGCCGTTGGGGTTGACATAGGCCATCGCCCCGTCCTCGCCCTTGCCAAAATGCTCGAGCCACTGCACCGTCTTCTTCTCGCCCTGTGCAAGCTGCAGGGCGCGGAATTCATCGATGAGCGCCGGCAGGCTGATTTCCTTCAAGCTTTCCCCGCCCTTCGCATAGTTGCTGAAACTGTTGATGAGATCACCGATGCGCAGGTTCCGCATTTCCACCGGCACGCCTTTCTGGTTGGTGGTCGAAAGCTTGGAAAGCGACATCGGCCCACCCGACTGATAGACAAAAATGCGATTGGTATTGTCGGTCATGCTCAGGCCGCAGATGGCATTCATCTCGTCCGGACTACCGATATTACCCTGACCGTTGAGACCGGCATCGGCATCGAGCACATCAATGGTTACATCGCTATAGGCCCCTGCCCCTTTGCTGATAAACCCAAGGTAATCCTCCAGGTCTTCCCCAAAATCGGTATCCCCCGATGCCTTACCCGACAAAGCTTTTTGTAACCTGATAAGCGTGTTGGGGGATGGCACGATAAAGGTGCCCTTTAAATCCCTGACGGCGAGTTGGACATCAGCGCCCGTGCCGTCGCTTTCGTTTTTGCGTACCGTGTACTTAACTGTCGGCTGCTCTCCCATGGTTTGATTGTACCATAGAGATCGGCGCGGCGAATAACGCTAAGCCACCACCGTGCAAATTTCACACAATTGTCACAATGGTTAACAGGGTTTTATGGTATAAGATTCAGGCCTCAAGCCTACTGATTCGGCGTGATGACCATGCCAGCTGGCTGGAGATCGGCATCGCTGCTGCTGGATGTGCCATCAAACACGGAGCCCGCGCTGCTGCTGGCCCCCTCATCGCTGCTGGAAGTCGTGGCATAACTACCCGTGTCCGCCGCATCCTGAACATCCCAACCCGAAACATTATCCGAACGTTGCGGTTCATCCGACTGCGCATAGGCGGCAGCAGAAACTACAAACAGCAACGCTGTCGAGATGGCTATTTTCTTGATGGTCATAACAACTCCTGTGGTTGGAAACGAAGTAATATTACGCTTTTTTCTTCGCCGCTTTCTTCGCGGGCTTCTCCGAAGATTCCTCCGCCTCGTCATCGCGCATCAGCTCCTCGATCGTCACCGGCTTTTTGGGGCGAGTAACTTTGGTGAGGATGAAATCGACCGCCTTATCCTCGAGGATAGGACCTTTGAGGTCCTCCACCTGCGTCGGGTTTTTGCGGTAGAATTCGAAAATCTTTTCTTCCTGACCGGGATAGGCGCGCGCTTGCGACATCACCGCGGCGGATAATTCCTCGCGCGTGACCTGAATGTTATGCTCGCGGCTGATGTCGGACAGATAGATACCGAGCTTCACCCGGCGCTCAGCGATGGCTTCGTATTCCTTCTTCAATTCATCGTCCGACTTATCCTTCAATGCCGGATCGCCGGATTTTTTTGCCTGCTCGATTTGCTGCCAGACGGCATCAAATTCAAGCTTCAGCATTTTCGGCGGCACGTCGAATTTAAGCAAGCCATCAAGCGCGTCGAACAATTGTTTCTTCGCCTTGGCGCGACCCATACGTTCAAAATCGAACCCTATCTGCTGGCGCACCGCGCCTTTCAGATTTTCAAGGTCCTTGAAGCCGAGCGATTCGGCGAGCTTATCGTCAATCTCCGGCACATGCAGGCGATTGACTTCATGCACGGTGACGTTAAACACCGCGTCTTTACCCTTGAGGGCTTCGGAGTGGTAATCCTTGGGGAAGGTCACTTTCACCTCACGCTTGTCGCCCGCCGAAACGCCAACAAGCTGCTCCTCAAAACCGGGGATGAACTGGGCTGAGCCGAGCTCGAGGAAAAACCCTTCCGCCTTGCCGCCCTCGAACGGCGTGCCGTCGATGGAGCCCAGGAAATCAATTTTTACCACATGGCCCAGTTTCGCCGCGCCCGCTTCCTTATGCGTATGCTGGCGCGATTTGGCGAGGCGCTCGAGGCTCGTCGTCACCTCATCCTCAGGAATCTCGTAGGTATATTCATCGACGGTGATTTTGTCGAAACCGACTTTCGGCATATCCGGCATGACTTCCACCGTGAGGTCGAACTTGAGGTCACCGCCTTCTTCGAATTCGATGATTTTAATGTCCGGCTGCATGGCGGGACGGAGTTTTTTCTGCTCGACCACATCACGCGCGGCCTTGTTGATGCTGGCCTGCAGCACATCGCCCATCACATCCTTGCCGTAGCGCTGCTTGAGCACCGTCATCGGCACCTTGCCCGGACGAAAACCCTGGATCTTGGCCTTGGAGCCAATCGATTGCAGCTCGGTTTCCATCTGCTGGGCGATATCACTCGCCGGCACCACCACGCTGAATGCGTAGCTCAGACCTTTATGTTCCTTGGGGGTAATTTGCATAATCTTCTCTTGATTTTGGCGGTTTTCCTAGTGGAAGCGCTGATAAAGCATAGGCCAAGCACCCCGGCAAGCGTTTATTGGTCGGCGTTAAGCCATCCGAAGCCTTGCGGCGAAGTAAACACAATACATGAACCGGCCCTCCTTCGCTCACTTTGTGAGCTTCGTAGCGTTGTGAGCTTCGTAGCGCATCCTTCGGCGTAAGGCTTCGGCTGTCTTACGAAGGCGTAAGCCATCCGAAGCCAACGGCGAAGGATGGTGCGGATGGAGGGACTTGAACCCCCACGCCTCGCGGCGCTAGGACCTAAACCTAGTGCGTCTGCCAATTCCGCCACATCCGCGCACATGACAACCCATACCCAAAGTACATCCATCATTCCAGCGAAAGCTGGAAGCCTACCCCCTGAACACGATTATCCTACCCGGTTGCGTTGCCGCCTATTCCGCGCTACACGCCTCAGGCATGGGATATTCACATAAAATGACCAAGCTGCCGGAGTCGTACGACACGGCGGCGATTGAGAAGAAATGGCAAGCCCATTGGCTGGCCCAAAAGAACTATGCGTGGGACGAAAACGAATCCCGCGCCAATTCCTATGTCATCGACACCCCTCCCCCCACCGTTTCCGGCCTGTTGCATATGGGGCATGTGTTCAGCTACACGCAGGCGGATTTCGTCGCCCGCTACCAGCGCATGACCGGCAAGAACGTGTTTTATCCGATGGGGTTCGACGATAACGGCCTGCCCACCGAGCGCCTCGTCGAGAAAACCAAAAAAATCCGCGCCGTCGATATGAGCCGCGAAAAATTCATCGAAGAATGTTTGAGCGTATCGGAAGAAGCGCGCAAAGAATTCCGCGCTTTGTTCGAGTCCATTGCGCTGTCCGTTGATTGGGCGCAGGAGTATCACACCATCTCCGATGACTCGCGCCGCCTGTCGCAACTTTCCTTCCTCGACCTCGTCAGCAAAGGCCACGCCTACCGTGAACTACGGCCGTTTTATTGGGACCCGGTGGACCAGACCGCCATCGCGCAGGCGGAAATCATCGACAAGGAAATGGCGAGTTTTCAGAATGTGATTTTATTTGAGATTATTGACGAATCGCCCTTCCCGCTTGCGGGGGATGCCGATGAATCGCCCCCCCCGTTTACGGGGGGGGATAAAGGGGGAGGCTATCTCGTCCCCGTCATGACCACGCGCCCCGAACTCATCCCCGCCTGTGTGGCGCTGATGTGCCATCCGGACGACGCCGCCAAATACAAAGGCAAAAAAGCCGTCACGCCGCTCTTTGGCATCGAAGTCCCCATCATCGCGGATGAAAAAGTCGATAAAGAAAAAGGCACCGGCCTCGTGATGTGCTGCACGTTTGGTGATGATACAGACAAGGAATGGTGGACGAAGCATAAGCTCGATACCCGCGTCATCCTCAACAAATTCGGCAAGCTGGATTTCTCCGCACTCCGTCAGCTTTTCTCGGAGCCGTCATCCTCGGGCTCGTCCCGAGGATCCATGGATGCTCGCGACGAGCGCGAGCATGACGAACTCTTTGCATTATTTGAAGGCAAAAAAGTCTCCAACACCGATCCGAAGCATTTAGGCGCGCGCGAAACAATTATCGCGATGCTGAAAGAAAAAAATCTCCTCACTGAACAAAAACCCATCACCCACGCGGTCAAATGTGCCGAACGTTCCGGCGCGCCACTTGAGATTCTGCCCACGCAGCAATGGTTCGTGCGTGTACTTGATAAAAAACCCGAACTCGTCGCCAAGTCCCGCGAATGCAAGTGGCATCCGGAATGGATGGCGGTGCGCATGGAACAATGGATCGAGGGCCTCAATCAGGATTGGTGCATTTCCCGCCAGCGTTACTTCGGCGTGCCGTTTCCCGTGTGGTATTCCAAACGCGCCGGCGAAGAAGGCAAACTGCTTTATGCATCGCCCAACCAGTTGCCCGTCAACCCCCTCACCGATCTACCCAAGGGCTACACAAAAGACGAGGTCACGCCCGACGCCGACGTCATGGACACCTGGGCCACCTCATCCATCTCGCCGCAATTATCGGCACACGGACTCGGACCGGGAAGCCCTGACTCGAATCCCCCCCGTTTACGGGGGGGCGAGGGGGGGAACGGTCCCCAATCCCGCTTCTCGAAGCTATTCCCCGCCGACCTCCGCCCCCAAGCGCACGAGATTATCCGCACATGGGCCTTCTATACGCTGGTGAAGGCGCACCTGCATAACAACCAGATTCCGTGGAATAATTTAATGATATCCGGCTGGTGTCTGGCTGAGGATAAAACCAAAATGAGCAAGTCGAAAGGCAACGTGGTCACCCCCGTCGCCCTCATCGAGGAAAAAGGCACGGATGCCGTGCGCTACTGGGCGGGAACGTCGCGACTTGGGCAGGATACCGCCTTCTCGCCGGACCTGCTGAAAATTGGCCGAAAGCTCGTCACCAAACTCTGGAACGCCACCCAGTTCGCGGCGATTCATCTCGACAAAATGACCGAGGCACCGACCACCGCTGCAACTGACAAAGCAGTTACCGAAATCCTCGACCAATGGATTTTATCGCGTCTTGGCGAAACCGTCATCCGCGCCACCGACGCTTTCGCCGCCTACGAATATGCTGACGCGCTCGATCTCACCAACCAATTCTTCTGGGCGGATTTCTGCGACAACTATCTCGAGCTCATCAAAAAGCGTGTTTACAACGAGGATGGTTCATTCAGCGTCGCCCAACAACAATCCGCCGTCCATGCGCTGTATTATTGCTTGGATACCATCCTCAAACTCTACGCGCCTTTCATCCCGCATGTGACGGAAGAACTCTACTCCCACATCTTCGCCGATGCTTATGCGGCGAAAGGCTCGCTCCACGCGCGTGGCACATGGCCACAGGCGAAACACTATGCAAGCCACGAAACTGCATTGCTGGCGGGCAAAACGGCCCTCACCGTGCTCGACGATGTGCGCAAGGCAAAATCCGAAGCGAGCAAGTCGGTGAAGTGGCCGGTCGATACGGTGCAAGCGGCGAAGCCTGCCTTGGGCGAGGCCGCACTCAACGGTTTGGCGGAGGACTTAAAAGGTGCCGGCAATATCCGCCAGCTCGCTTGGGCAAATATCGAAGCCACGCAAGTGACCCTCGCCGAGCAAGCCGACGCGGCCTAATTCTCAGACGTGTCACCCCGCACTCGTTGCGGGGTCTGGAAAGACGGATGCCGTCATAAAGACGGCATGACACTTCCGTAAACATTGACCATTTGCATAGGATAGGCTGAATACAAAAAAATCGGGTGTCGGATTACTCCGACACCCCAAGCTCTCCTCGCACAGAAGAAACTGTTTATCTCGTTTGTGCGTGCACACATCCAAGTGTTAAACCTAGTATAACCTTAATTTTTGTTAAGAAGTGTGACAGTTTTGTGAAGATTGACGGGTTTGCGTTAGCGGCGAAGCCGCTTACGAACCCGTCATCCTCGGGCGAGCGCAGCGAGACCCGGGGATCTCATGCCGCTTGGGATATAACCACCTGGATCCTCGCAACAAGTGCGAGGATGACGCTTTCCATGCCCCTAAAAATCCAATAAGCAACTGATCGTTAAGGCCTGCCCTTGGGCAGATGGGGCCGAACCGGTTGCCTGCCTTTGGGCTTTCCCTGCACCACACCCGTCCCCGGATGAGGCTCCCTACCGTCAGCGATGGGGGGGGGTGCCGCATGGTTGTCAGCGGCAATACCGCCTGCATCCATCGTCCCCCGAATAGACTGAGCAGCCTTGGCAGCCTCTAAAAAAGCACTAGCATCGCGCCCCGCCACCAAATCGATGGACGATCTAGCAACCTCACTCGCTAACGCCCCCGACCTCTCCTGAATCTCTTCCACAAACGATGGGTCAAGCGCTTGGTGCTTTGTCGCCAGCGCGATGAATTCATGCGCATCCATTGGCGGCTTGATTTTGTTCACACGCACCATCCGCCCATCGAGCACTTCGCGCGCGCCGATCGTCACCCGACGGTCGACTTTCGATGCCTCGATAGCACCCATCACATGGGCGGAGGCACTATTACGCGCATCGTCGCGATCTGCCTGCGGATTGACAAGAATCGCGTAGTAGGTAATCCGGCCATCCGCAGCAAATCGCACCTCCACGATACCCTTGGTGAGTGCATCGGCCCGGCTGAACCTGAGTGTATCCGTGGTTGGTAACTCAAAAGTTTTTTGCGTGTTCAGACGATGGGCTTCCTGTACCGCTCGGTCGAATGAGAAATCGCGACGCAGTTTGGCCGCTGTTGCCTCGTCCGCATCAAGCAATTTCATATTGTATTTGAAAAGCACCTTGAACATATCGCGAAGGAACGCAAGCTGCGGACGCTCTTCTGCGGTTGCCTTAACCACATCGAGGGCTTTGTACGACCAGCTTTGTGACCAGCGATTGCCCTTGTGCGAACCCGGATCCTCGGCGGTCAGGATATTGTCGAGCACGGAAGCCATCTGGTCGAATATTTTTACCTTGGCGGAGCGCATCGAGATTTTCCCCACATGCTCCACCTGCCAGGTGCGTTTGCCCTCATACATCACGGCGGCATTGGTGAGTTCGGTACACATATCGTCGAGGTAATGGGCAATCTCGGCCGCATCACGAACACCAGCCTTCTTCAGCTTCCGCTCAAGGTCCTCGCGCATCGCCTGAGGATTTTCCTGATAGCGCTTATGATCTTCTTTAGCATCGTGCAGCAGGGCGACGGCGAGGGTTAGTTGATCGGTTTCCCCAAAATGCTTCATCAGGTCATAGAGCATGATCGGGTGGACAATATAGGGTAACCCACCCTTTCCCCGCCCCTGCCCTTCATGCGCCTTCTCGGCAACCTCGAAAGCAACGCGAACGATGGGCGAGTCGGTGGTGACTTTTCTCCGATGTGTAAATCGTGTCATAACCTTTTCCTATGGCTGCTATACGCCATATAGTGCCGCCTCGTGTACCATAGATCAGCATGAGAAGTGTGACAGTTTTGTGAAGATTGACTCCGCCTACCCCCCCAAATCGCTTGCCATCCCTGCCGCTTAACGCTAGATACAACCCCGCCGAAGAATAAACCCCCCTAAAGAGGTAACACCCATGGCAAGTGAAAAAAGTCAGAACATTCAAGATGTTTTCCTGAATACCCTGCGCAAGGAAAAAGTCCCCGTCACCATCTTTTTGACCAGCGGCGTCAAGCTGCAGGGCAATATCAGCGGCTTCGACAATTTCTGCGTCGTGCTGCGCCGTTCGCCCCAGGTGCAATTGGTGTACAAACACGCCATCGCCACCGTAGTCCCATCCGTCAATATCAGCCTCTATAAAGGCGAGGATGGCGACGATGCAGCGGCGGCCCCGGCGGCGGAAGCTCCCCAAGCATGAGTCCAGTGCTAGCGACTAGCACTCCATGACCCGCGCCCTCATCCTTCACCCCGTCCTTCCCGGTAAAACGAAGGCGGAAGAGCGCTCGTTGCAAGCATCGCTCGAAGAAGGCGTCGGCCTCGCCTTGGCCATCGAACTCGATGTCCAGCACGCCGCCCTCGTGCGGCTGCATGCCATCACCCCCGCCACCCTCATCGGCAAAGGCAAGGTCGGCGAAATCGCGCATATCATCGAGGAAAAAGAAATCGTCGTCGCCATCGTCGACAGCGCACTCACCCCACTACAACAACGCAATCTCGAGAAAGCATGGGGCTGCAAAGTCATCGACCGCACGGCGTTGATCCTCGAAATTTTCGGTGCCCGCGCCCGCTCGGCAGAGGGTAAATTACAAGTCGAACTCGCCTCGCTCACCTACCAGAAATCCCGCCTCGTGCGCTCATGGACCCACCTCGAGCACCAGCGCGGCGGCTTCGGATTCCTTGGCGGCCCCGGCGAATCGCAAATCGAAATCGACCGAAGGCTCATCGCCGAGCGCATCGACAAAATCAAAAAACAATTGGAAAAAACCGTGCGCACGCGCGAGCTGCATCGTGGTTCGCGGCGCGAGGTGCCCTATCCACTCATCGCCCTTGTCGGCTACACCAACGCCGGAAAATCCACGCTGTTCAACACGCTCACCGGTGCCGAAGTCGCCGCACAAGACCAACTCTTCGCCACGCTCGACCCCACCATCCGCGCCATCAAACTCCCCTCGGGCCTCACCGCCATGCTCTCCGACACGGTGGGTTTCATCTCGAACTTACCGACGGAACTCGTCGCCGCCTTCCGCGCCACGCTCGAAGAAGTGCTCGAGGCCGACATCCTGCTGCATGTGCGCGACATTGCGCACGAGGACACCGCCGCCCAAAAGGCCGACGTGCTTTCCGTGCTCAAACAGTTATTCGGTAAGGACGCCGCGCTCGACCAGCTCATCGAAGTCCATAATAAAATCGACCTCTGGTACCAGACATACGGCCATGACTACATCGCGCCGAAACATGCCGTCGGCGTTTCAGCGACCACTGGCGAAGGCGGCGATGAACTCCTTGCCCGTATCGAGGATGCGCTATCGGCACGCTTCCTAAAAACTTACAAATTCCGTATTCCGCATACGGAAGGCCGCGCCATCGCCTGGCTGCACCAACACGGCCATATCGACGCGCAGACCGCCACCGACGAAGATGCGCTCTATACCGTCCGCCTCTCCCCCGCCGCCGCGGAGCGTTTCACGCGGCAGTTCTCCTTCGCGGCGGAGAAACCCGCACGCAAGAAAACCAGTGCGAAGAAGCAATCCTAACACCAACTCCGTCACTCCCGAGCTAGGCGAGGCCGCGCCGCTTGCTCTTCCCTCCCCCTTGAGGGGGAGGGATAGGGAGAGGGCGGCAGCCTTTTAACAAACTCAAACTCGGAGCTAGTGGAAAACGCCCTCCTCCTAACCTCCCCCCTAGAGGGGGGAGGAACCCAACCACCGTACCTTACTCACATAACCTCGGCGCTTTCTTGCCTAGCAACAAAAAAAAGCGCCGTTTGACGGGCGCTTTTGAGGTGGAGGAGAAGTTATCAGGAGGAGAAATTTCGTTAAATACCTTTGCCGGCGGCCAGCGAGGCAGCGGCAATACCACCGCCCGCGACGAATTGGATAAGACGACCAGCCGCACCGCGGTCCTCGCCATCACTTTTCTTGCTGCGGAACAGCGCATCTGCGGCAAATGCTGCGCCAACACCAACACCGCCGACGCGCATGAAACGAACTCCGGTCGTTGCCGGCGTTTTGCCGATAATTTCGTTGACGCCTTCACCCATGGCCTTCACCCAACCGCCATGTTTTGCCACATTGCCGAATGCACCGCCTTTTTGGGTGAGCCCGGCGATGAAGCCGGTGCCTTTTTCTGCGGTTTCGGGAGCAGCAACATTAGCGGCCCCATGACCTTTACCCGCCGTATCAGCTATGTCCTTGGCAGCATCCCCGGCATTGGGCATTTTAGCACCAGTTACGGGGTCTCTCCCAGCACCTTCTCGCCAGCCTTTACGCGATTCTTGAAACCAGCGAACAGGTGCCGAAATCCAATGAATAAATGTCTGCCAAGCTGTTCTCGTAGCCGGATTAGCAACTGCATCTGCCATAAAAACTCCTTTGTTCCTTACCTTCAATATACAACAAAAAAGGGCGGAGTTATGTGACATTATCGTGAATGTTTTGTGACGATTTTATGGCAGAATGGCCTGAAAACCCATAAACATAGGCATTTAAGCGATGAACGCTCCACACACTCCGTCATTCCCCGAATTTTGCCCTTGCAAAATTCTAGGGGAATCCAGATCGGAGCTGGATCGCCCTAGAATCGCAAAAGCGATTCGGGCGATGACGCATGCTTAGGCGATGACGCATGCTTAATCGCCACTAAACATTCTTGATTCGGCGCGGCGGCGGGCCACCAACCCCGGTAAAACCCGTGATCCGGCGTAAACCCAGCGTAAAAATTGCTGCGCCGCCGCCGCATCCTCGCCGCGCTGAATACATCGCCGCAATGCCGAGCGCTGCAACGCGCCCGCACCGAGGTTAAAGGTAAAACTCACCAAAGCGTCGAACTGGTGTTGCGCCAGTGGCCGCGCAATCAACCGCGAAATCGCCGCTTCCGCGATGCACGCATCCTTCACCAACAATAACTCCGCCGCGACTTCATCCACCGCCACCAACTGCTTATCCCGCAGCACATGACCATACCCCACCGTGAGGTATCCCGCCGGGCAGCGATACGGCAGGCGCGAGAATCCCTCGAACGTTTTGATGAGCACGATGCCGGTGGGGGAAGTTTTCATAAACGAGTGCTAGTGCTAGTCGCTAGTGCTAGGAAATGCATGATTGAGGCCCGTTTGCCCTCACCCGAAATCGCGATGCGATTTCGACCCGTGCCCAAGGAACTCGCGGATGCCAGCCCGGCT
>JANNSK010000105.1:0-2182 GCA_031402515.1 Alphaproteobacteria bacterium
GTCTTCCTGTTGCGTTCGTTTCTTTACGAGCCGTTCAAGATCCCGTCCTCGTCGATGCTGCCCACGCTGCTCGTGGGCGACTTGATTCTCGTGAGCAAGTTTCACTACGGCGTGCGCCTTCCGGTCATCAACAAGAAGATCATCGCCAACAACCACCCACAGCGTGGCGATGTGATGGTGTTCCGCTATCCGCGCGACACCAGCATCGACTACATCAAGCGTGTCGTCGGTGTGCCCGGCGACGAAATCAGCTACCGCCAGCAGCGCTTGTCGATCAACGGAACCCCGGTTGCGCTCGATCAAAAGCCGCCGCCGGGCTTTTACGACGAAGAAACGCAGCGCTATTTCACCGAGTTCACGGAGCGGCTGGGCGACATGAGCCACGGCATCCTCGTCAATCCGAACAACCAGCCGTTTTATGGTGCTGCCGACGAACGCAACGGCTTTCCGCTTCGCGAGAACTGCCGCTTTCTGCCTGACAGCGTGACCTGCAAGGTTCCGCCCGGACACTACTTCATGATGGGCGACAACCGCGATAACTCGCAGGACTCGCGTTTCTGGGGGTTCGTGCCCGATCAAAATATCGTCGGCAAGGCATTCTTTGTGTGGATGAATTTCGGCAACTTCAAGCGCATTGGTCCGTTCCAATAGCGTCCCGATTGCCTCCGTTAACATACCCACGAACCTGCGGTGTCGACACGACAGGAGCCCAGCAGCATGACAGTCGAGTCCCAATCAAGACAACGTCGCCGGCTTGCGCAAAGCGGCATCACACTGTTCGGCTTGCTGATGTGGGCGATCCTCATCGGCGCGGTGTCGCTCGTGGTGATGCGCGTCGTGCCCAGCTCGATCGAGTACTTCGCGATCGTGAAGGCCATCAACCGGGTGTCGGCCGAGCCCGGAGCGACGGTTCCCCAAATCCGCGCCGCGTTTGATCGGCAAAGGGAAATCGACGACTTCAAAGCCATCACCGGCAAAGACTTGTCGATCACCAAAGAGAACGAGCAAGTCGTGATCGGCTTCGCCTACGACAGCGAGATCGAGCTCTTCAAGCCCGTCTATTTGTTGATCAAGTACGAGGCGCGGTCCAAGGGTGGCCGCACCTACTGACGCGAAGCCGCGCCATGGACAACCGGCTCGAGGCCTTGCAGCAGCGCGTCGGCTATCGATTCGCCGACGCTGACCTGCTGCGGCGCGCGCTGACGCACCGCAGCTTTGGCGCCGGCCACAACGAACGGCTTGAATTCCTGGGTGACGCGGTGCTGAGCGTGGCGGTTTCGAGCCTGCTGTTCGATCACTTTTCAGGCTCCGACGAAGGCGACATGACCCGGGTTCGCGCCCACCTGGTTCGCGAAGAAAGCCTGCACCGCGTCGCCCTGCAACTGGCGCTGCCCGAGGTGCTGTTCCTCGGCGAGGGCGAGGCGCGTGGCGGCGGTGCGCAGCGGGCATCGATCCTGGCCGATGCCCTCGAGGCCGTCATCGGCGCGGCGTTTCTCGATGGCGGTTTCAGCGCGGCACACGGCATCGTGGAACGACTTTTCGGCGAGATCATTGCCACCACCGACAAAGACAGTTGGAGCAAAGATCCGAAAACCGAACTTCAAGAGTGGCTTCAGGCACGCCATCTGGCGGTGCCCAGCTATCGCATCGTCAACACGCGCGGCCAGCCGCACGCCCAAACCTTCGAGGTGGAATGCGCGGTGCCGACGCTGGCGTTGGCCGAGCTCGGCGAAGGGCGGTCGCGGCGCATCGCCGAGCAGGAAGCCGCGCGGCGCATGCTCGTGGCACTGCACGCCCTCGACAAGCCCGGTGGGCCGCTGCACTCATGACGATTCCCACGCTGCCGCCGCAGAGCACCCCGCTTCTGCCAGAAGGGTCGCGGGTCGAAGTTGATGCCGCGCAGCCTGGCCGGCGTTGCGGGCTCGTCGCCATCGTGGGCCGCCCCAACGTGGGCAAGTCGACCCTGCTCAACGCCCTGGTCGGGCAAAAAGTGAGCATCACAACGAACAATACGGCGTCAACGTCGGCCAGAACGCCTTTCACGGTGCGATTCAAGGTGCGGTTCAACGCGGCCAGATGGTGCAGCTGAAACCCCGGTGTGTCGACGAATACGAACTGCGATTGCCCCTCGGTGCGAATCCCCGTGATGCGGTGCCGCGTCGTCTGCGCCTTGCTCGACGTG
>JANNSK010000106.1:0-7535 GCA_031402515.1 Alphaproteobacteria bacterium
GGTTTACTCCGAATCCAAGTATGAAAAGAGTCTGCCGCCCTCACCCAGCGAAGTCTTCCCCATCACCGCACGCGGTGATGGGGAAGACTTCGCGTCCCTCCCCCTTGAGGGGGAGGGAAGAGCAAGCCGCGCTTCCTTTTCTTTCTGCCAATCCGCGCGAGCGGATAGCCTCTCCCTCCGGGAGAGGGCATTTCGGGTGAGGGCATAGGGAGAAGAAATTTTACGATGACGATGATGCCCGCCGTTTGAACAACCAAATTTCCTCTTTTTTCCAGAGTATTGCGGCGTGGCTTATGGTCGCCGCCCATCCACGCTGTCACAAAAATTTCACATAAAAAGTCACCTTTGTTAATGATTTGTTAATAAGGGGGGGGTATACTGCAAGCTATACGGCCTCGCGCGGTGCGATGGTGGTAACGCAAAAAACTAAGGGAGTGTGTGATGAGTGACAATGGAAAAATAATTGGAGATATCTTGGCCGAATCGAAATCGAAATTGCCTATGCGTTCAATTAGTCCGGAGGATATGCAAAAGGCGCTAGAAAAAATAAAGGCCCAAAAGAAGATGACCTTCAGAGAGCGTATGGCGGACGAGCTCTCAATGCACAAGGAGTTTGCAGAAAGCTCAAAAGGCATGTTTAAAGAACACCACGAAGAACGTGTGAAAGAAATAAATGAAGTGATGCATTCGAAATCACCGGAAGAAAAGCTTGCGTATGCGCTGAATGTGGCCAGCTACTATCTGGATGGCCGCCTCGGTTCTGTGCAGAGCATAGGTTCCCTGAAGATTGACCCTAAAGATATGACCCCGGCGCAACGCAAGGAATTGCAGGAAGCGCAGAAAATTATTGATGCTGAATACAAACAGCTTCTAACGATGGATGGCGCTCGTTCACTGGGGGTTTTTGAAGCGGAAGTCAACCGCGAGACAAGAATGGTGGGCAATGCTTTGCTAAAAATAGGCGTGAACGCTGATTCAAATTGGAATGGTCTAGAGGGGGATGGTAATCGCCGGGTAGATGCGCGAGAGGCCGTGGTAGCATTAACCCCCTATGTTTCCAAAAGCGTGGTCGCCAGCCGGGAATAATTCGCCCTACGCGCCAGCCGCTTCTTATCTTCCGCCGGTGGTGGCGGCAATGCATCGGCCTACCGCAGCGGCGTGCGGCGGCCGATTCCTTCGGCGACGAGCGACAGGATCAGCTGGTTGAGGCTCACCCCTTCGCGTTTTGCCTGCGAGGCAAGCCGCGCGTGTAATGTTCTTGGGATGCGCTGGAGTATTTTCCCGCTATAGGCACCGGCGGATTCAGGTATGCTGGGCTTGGGAATGGGGCGTTTAAGTTTTTTGCACGCATGCAGCCATTCCGTAACGGCCTCTTTGCCGTTTACGATCGCCTCTTCCGGTGTGGCGCCGTCGGACATGCAGCCGGGCAGATCGGGAAATTCGATCAGATAGCCGCCGCCTTCCTCGGCCAGCAGCGGGCGGATGGTAAAGGGGTAATCAAGTTTTTTCATGATATTTCCTCCAGTTTAGCGATAAGCGCGAGCAGATGTTTCACATAGACAGGCTTGATGGGACGTTTCACCGGTACGGTCAGGATTTCGGGCAGCCGGTCGTGATAGAATTTCGTGTGACTGCCTTTGGCCTCGATCCGCTTAAACCCGAAATGCCGTGCCACCGTATCCAGCGATTCAATCCGCCAATCCAGCGGGTTGTTCTTCATCTGCTGATACAGTTTCTCCGCTTTCGCCATAGGTTAATGATATCATAGGCGATATCATGCTAAAAGTAAAGCAGGATGATAAATGGGCGGGTTTAAGCGCTCGCCGCTTCGGTCACTGCTTCTTCCACCGGTTTTTCCTCAGCCGGCGGCGGTGGCGGGGCGGGGGCCTTCTTCCGCTTGCGATGATCGTAGGGCTCCTGCATCGGCACCGAAATGGGTGTCATGATGCGGCGTTTGAAGAACCCGTCCTTGAAGTAGAAAATCTTTTTGCATTTGATCGGCGGGAAGGATTCGACGAGAATAATTTCCTCGTCGCGTGGGAGCTGGATGACTTCCTGCGGCAGCAGCAGCGCCCGCTGGGTTTCCGATACATGCATGGTGCGCGACGCCGGGTTGAAATCGACAAAGCGCGGCTTGTTGAGCGATTCCTGCTCCACGGTTTTGTTGCCGACGAGCTGCGAGATCATGTTCGCGGTTTCGATGTTGTTGGCGGAGAAGGTAATGCGGTAATAGGAGTTCGAGAGGAAGCTGTTCATGCCCGCCTCCTCGTAAATGCCTTTGAGCTGCTGCGTATCCTGAACGATGAGGAAGAGCTTCACCCGGTAGCCGCGAAAGTAGGCAATACCGATCTGGAATTGCGGCATTTCGCCCAAGGACGGAAACTCGTCCATCATCAGCAGCACGCCAACTGGCTCGTCTTTCTTTGGCATATTGCGGGTGAGGAAGTCCGTCGCCTGCTGGTAGAAGACTTTGAGCAAGGGCTCCAAGCGTTGCAAGTTGTCCGGCGTCACGCCGCAATAAACGGTCATTTTCTTTTTCTTCATCACCTGCAGGTCGAAATCCGAGCTCGCCGTCGTGGTGTCGATCAGCGGGTTGGCCCAAAGCTCGAGGCCGGAGTTAAGCGTTGAGATTACGCCGGAGCGTTCCTTGTCGGCCTTTTGCAGGAAGGCCGCGATGTTCATATAGGCGACCGGGTGGACCTTGCCGCCGATTGTATCGAGCACGACGGCGAGGTTATACACCACGTCGTCGGAACGCATGGTGCGTACAACTTCGCCGAAGCTGGTGACCTTCTCCGGCACCGCACACAAATACAGGATGACGCCCAGCATGAGCGACCGCGCCTCGTTCTGCCAGAATTCCTGCTCGGGCAGCACGAGGTTGCAGATTTTCTGCACGTCATCGACCATCTGGCCGGGCTTTTCCGAAATCCAGTCGAGCGGGTTGTAGCAGTGCGAATAGCCGTTGGGGTCGGCCGGGTTCCAGACATAGCATTCCTGCTTGAGCTTGCGGTTGCGCCAGCCGGAAGTGATTTCGTAGTTCTCGAGCTTGATGTCGTGGCAAATCACCGATTCTTCCCAGAATAGCAGGTTGGGAATCACGAAGCCTACCCCCTTGCCCGATCCGGTGGGGGCGAAAAGCAGCACGTGCTGGAAGTCGTCGCAAATGAGGTAGTTAGCGGCACCGGTACGGCCCAAGAGCACGCCCTTCTTGCAGCGGAGCTTAGCTCTACGGATGGTGGGTTCGGAGGCCCATTTGGCATCGCCGTGGATTTTTTCCTTCTTGCGCATGGGGCGGAAGTCGAGCAGCGGCGCGCGCATCAGGAACAAGGTGAACAGGCCGAGAAAGCCGCCAATCGCAATCGGTCCGTAAAACATCGCGTCGAACTTGGCGTTGAAATAATACTGCCGGTATTGCGGGTTCTGCTTGTAGTAACTCGCCTGCTTGTGGATCTGGTAAAAGCCGCTGAGGATGCCTTCCGGGTTCGAAGCCGACATGACATAAGTAAGTATCGAAGCCGGTTGCTGGCGTTGGATGGCGACCAGGTGGCGGTGGCCCAGCGTGAAGCTCGCCACCATGCCGAGATACATCGGGATGCAGACGGTCAAGCCGATCAGCACCGTTAAGAGCAGCTTGTTAAGGAATCCCTGAACCACATTATTCCGCGACATGCGCAGAAGTTTAGCGTGCCGCGGGCCTCATGACTAGCGACTCGTGATATATCGGTTGAGAATATGCATTGCTGGCCGATAAACGTCGCCCATGCGTCACGAATCACGACATTTGGTCGGCCTGCCAGCCGGCCTGACGCGATATGCTCGTGACGCCGCCCGTTGGCCGGTAATAGATTTCCGAGACGTAGCGGCGGCCTTTGTCACCGCGGCGCAGCTGGATGATGACCTGCACGATGGTGGTCACATATTCCTTAATCTCGGCGCGGGTGAGGCCGAGATCGGCCTGCATGATCATCAGGATCATCTGCTCGAGCGCCAGCATCGGCGAATCGGCGTGCAGGGTGGCGATTGAGCCCGGATGGCCGGTATTGATGGCGCGCAGATAGGCAAAGGCCTCGACCCCGCGCAACTCGCCGACGATGATGCGGTCGGGCCGCATGCGCAGGCAGGATTCGATAAGGTCCTGAGGCGTCACCTTGGCGCGGCCCTGGCCGCCGCGCGAAGCAATCAGATGCACGCGGTTGGGGATATGGCTGATATTGACCTCGCGCGCGTCCTCCACCGTCAGGATGCGCTCGGTGGCCGGAATTTCTTTCAATGCGGCGTTCATGAAGGTGGTTTTCCCGGTCGAGGTTCCGCCGGAGATGATGATGTTCTTTTTCGATTTCACCGCTTGGGCGATGAAGCCTTTGGTGTCGCCCTTGATGTAGAGCTCTTTAAGGATTTCCTCCTGCGGGTCGAAATGGCCCATGCCCATGCGGGTGGTCTGAAAGGCGCCGAGCTTTTCGTATTCGTCGAGGTTGTAGTCGAGGATGGTTTGCTTCCTGATCGACATGGCGATGTTGTTGTCGGCGCAGGCGGGCGGGAATACGATCTGGATACGGTAGCCGCCGGGCAGGGTGGCCGAAAGCAGCGGTTTCTCCTCCGAGATTTCCTGCGCGGTCGATTGGGCGACGAGGTGGGCGAGGGAATGCAAATGCTGGCGGGAAAACATCGGTAGTTCGTCGCGCCGGATTTCGCCGTACTTCTCCACCCACGCCTCGCCGGGGCGGTTGATCGAAATTTCCTGAATGCCTTCTTCTTTGAACAAGCTGTGAAGAGGCTCAAGAAACGTATCTAGGGCGGTGAGGGACATGGGGTTCCGATTTTAAGTTTCAGGTTACAGTAACATAACAGATTCTCTGACTTCCTGGAACCTGAAACCCGACACCTGGAACCTTAGTTAACCATCAGCGTGCCACCCATGCCGCCGGGGAAGACTAAGTCCCGGTTGACGAAGACGTTTACCGGGGTGCCCTGATCGACGAGGATAGTGGGATTAATGTCAATAAAGCGCTGGAGGAATACTTCGGTGACCGAGCCAAGCCGGTTAAGCGCGTTGACGGTGGCCGACGAGGCTGCATCGCCCGACTGGGTAGTACCGAAAGTCGAGCTGGTCGTTGAGGAACTATCCTCGCCTGGATTGATGGCGTCGACACCGACGGCAAAACCGATCGAGACCACGCTAGCCAAAATGGCGCGCGAGAAGATTTGCTGGAACTTGGTATCAACCTGGCCGGCAAGGCCCGCCGTGCCAAGCTGATCGACACCGGGCGAGCCGATCATCACATCCACCCCGTCGGGGCGAATAACACGCGTCCACACCACGAATACACGATTCTGGCCGCCGCTTAAATCGGTTGAATACTGGCCAATCAGGCGTGAGCCTTTGGGAATCAGCGGCACCGTGCCCGCCTCGCCGAACGTATCGCGCGAGACAATGGCACGGATGGGTGCGGGCAGGTCGGTATTGATCGCCGACTCCATCGTCGCCTGAATCAGGCGGCCTTGGGCAATGGTTCGGCCGAGATCGCCGATATGGGTGGCCTTCACCCGCGCCGCTTTGGTATTGGCTTTCACCACCTGCGACTGGAATTGCGAATTGGGATCGTTACTGGGGTCGTCGTTGCCAAAAAGCTCATCGACGGCGCTGCCCTTATTGCCGTCGGCGAGTACCATGCTCGAATGCAGCCGTGCCCTCAGTTGGGCGCGGGCGGCGGAATCATCTTCCGGCTTAATGATCGGGTTTTTCACTGGCTCAGGCACGGGTGGTGGGGTGAAGACGGGGGCTTCCTCGGGAAGCGGCGGTGGCGTGTCGGTACCGGTGGCGACGGAGCGCTGGGGTTTCTCCTCATCGTCCTTGTCAGATTTAGAGAAGAAAATATTATAGAGCAGGAATGCCAGTACGATACCGACGACGCCGATCACCAGCATCACCCGCCCGGGATTGGCCGCTACACTCGGGCGGCTCTGGTCGAGCGCGTCTTCGTGTGACTCGCCGGCGGTGCCGAACTCGGCACCGGAGCCGTAACCTTGGTAGGTATCTTCCGGTGGGGGAGGAGGAGTTGGTGTCTCGGCCATCCTACGCTCCGTTCGATTCGTTATAGACGACCACCTGCTGGCCGGTTGTGCTGCGCAGGCTGAAGCGCGGGGCGATCACATCCACCGCTACCATGTCGGGTCCGGCGGCGCGCGTTGGCACGGAAAGTTCCTCGCCAGCGGCCGTAATCACCGAAAAGCTCGGCGGAGTCGCGCCACGGAATTTGAAATACGTCGTTCTGCCGTCATCATAGATTTTAACCGGCGCCAGGGCTGCGGGGCCGGAGAAAGTATAACGGTAATTCACCGGTACTGCTGCTGACACCATCGGTGGCGCTGCTTGCGGGAAGGTGCCAGTTGACACGGGCAACGCGCCAAGTGGCGGGGCGTAGGTTGGGGCCTGCGCATAGGTTGGCGCGGCCATCGCCATCGGCGCGGCGGGAGCGATGTAAGACGCAGGAAGTGGTGCGGGTGCGTTCATCAGGCTGCTGGTGAAGCTGCCCGCCATTGGTGCGGGACCGGCGCTTTCGCCAGGATAGAAAAAGCGCACGACATAGACCAGCTGCTCGCTGCCGATGGTCGAAGTGGCGGTCGAAGCGCGCAAATCAAACTGGTAGGCGCGGCGGTTGGTGATGACGGTCATATTGGTGTGGGCGTTGTCCTCCATGGCACGGATGAACAGCCTGCGTCCGGCGGGTATGATCTGCCAGGAGACGCGGTCGCCCACCGAAATCGTGTCGATCATCTCGTTGTCGGCGAATTCGATATTCGACTGGTAGCCATATTCGGTGGTGACGCTGAACACTTCGTTCGCATTGTAGACGAAGGTCTTGATACGACTGTCGGTGACGATGGGCTGGGCCGCGTGGGCAGAGGCCAGAGGCCAGAGGCCAGGGGCCAGAAGGAAAAAGGAGCACAATAATGGATAAAACCAGGCAGGTTCATTTCCTGCCCTCTGGCCTCTGGCCTCTGATCTCTGGTTCATCAGTTCAACTCCCTCTGTATCTGGTAGGAACTTACGGTGAAGCCGAGCGGATTGATCAGTTGTTCTGATTCATTGAGGCTTAAATTGGCATATTGGAAGGCAATCGTCACCACCCAGTATTGTACGACGTCGGTGGCGCTGGGCTTGGAATCGGTGGTCACGATCCGTGCCTGCACGATTTTCGTCGGTGTCGGCTCTTTCTGGCCGCGCGGGACCGGCGGGTTCTGGATGTAGCTGATCGAACGGAAGCGGATATTGCGCAATCCGGATGCGCCGAGCACGGTGGCAAGGCTGCCCTCTGCCGCGGGGTCGAGTCGCTTGCGATAGGCGTAGAAGACTTCCGGCGTGCTCATCACCCGCGCCACGTTATAGTAGTAGCGCGTGGTGTTGAAGTTATAGGTTTCGCGGGCGCGGATGTAGCTCGAGACGAAGAAGCGGTCGACGGATTCTTTTGCCGCGTACTCATTGCGCGATACCGGCTCGACCTTCTGGGTGATGCCGGTTTTGTCGTCAATCT
>JANNSK010000107.1:0-30291 GCA_031402515.1 Alphaproteobacteria bacterium
AAGCGAGCATATAATAGTTGATGCCGCCTGAACCGTAGGAATGGATGTATCCGGTTTGACGAATACGCGCCTGCGGCATTGCCAACAACAAACCGGCATTTGCCGTTGCTGCTGTGGCGTAGGCAGAAGTGTCGACCTCCACCATTGCCGCACCAGCGCCGGCGATGGCAGTATAGGTGCCCGAACCAAAGGGAATGAACTGTGCGGCACTGAGATGCGTCCAGAACAAGAGGTTTTCACCGCCCATGCCACTTTTTGTGGTGGTGTTGTTTTCTAAGACACCATCGCCGTCGCCTTCGCCGTCGTTACCATCCCCATAAGGAAGGCCGAAGGCAGCGGCAGTGGCCGACAGTAAATCGCCCGGGATGCCACTATTGTACTTGGTACGGAAGGCTGCAGCGCCGGTATTATAGCGCTCGACATCGGAAGCTACGGCGCGAATTTCAGCCGCTTTAATGAGGTCTTGGCCGACCAGTACACCGCCGACCAGAAGGCCGATGATAACGAGTACAATGGCTAACTCGACAAGCGTGAAGCCTGACTGAGGGTGATTCCTTCTTGTGGATGTACGCATTAGGCTCACTCCTTGTGTACGGTTAGAGTTACAGCCTCACCAAGTCATGGTGTTGCAGTACAATCAATTTTTTTGTCACTAACTATAACATATTTAAATCAATAGATAAACCGAGCTGCATGATTACCACACCCCAAAATAGGCTTGGGTAGCGTTTTTTTATGCCAATAAACAACTGCAGGTTGTTTGTGGCCTATAAGTTCAACTCGCGGCAGCTTTGCGGATAATATTCGTAGTGCTGTAGCCATCCTTAAGGGGAATGAGTTCCACCCGCCCGCCGTAGGATTCGACAAGCTCCCAACCGACGACTTGCTCCTTGGTATAGTCGGCACCCTTCATCAGCAGGTCAGGCTTGAGCGCTTCGAGGAGCTTAAGGGGTGTATCGTCGTTGAACAGTACCACCGCATCGACCATTGAGAGCGCGGCGAGGATTTGCGCGCGGTCCATCTCGGCGTTTACGGGACGGTTAGAGCCTTTGAGTGCGTGTACTGAGGCGTCGGTATTGAGGCCGATGATCAGTTTATCACAACGCTTCTTGGCATCGGTAAGCAGGCTGATATGGCCCGCATGCATGATGTCGAAACAGCCATTGGTGAAGCCGATGTGCTTGCCTTCGCGCCGCCAGTTGGTGACGGTATCGACTGCCGCCACGAGAGGTAGAATTTTGTGCTGCAGCGCGGCAGCGCGGTAGGCGTAAAGTGCGGCGGTCATGTCGGTATAATGCACGACCGCAGTGCCGAGGCGGCCGACGACGATACCGGCAGCGATGTTGGCAAGCTCCACCGCCTGCGCCATCGGTGCGCCTGCGGCAAACGTTGCAGCGAGAGTGGCAATCGACGTATCGCCTGCGCCCGACACATCGAACACTTCCTGTGCCTGCGCTTCGGTATGGGCAAGAAGCCCTTCGGCATCGATAAGCGTCATGCCATGTTCGCCGCGGGTGACAAGTACGTAACGGAATTTATGTTTTTTAGCGAGCTTGCTTGCGGCTTCAATCATCGCTTCATCATTCTCGAAGGTGGCGACACCGCAGGCGGCGGCGAGCTCTTTTGCATTGGGACTGAGCACGGTTGCACCCGCATAGACCGAAACGTCCCATTGTTTGGGATCGACAAATACCGGTACGTCCGCCTTCTTTGCCGCATCGATAATCGCACGACACAATGCAGGCGTCAGCACGCCCTTGCCGTAATCGGAAAGGATGATGGCTTGGTAGTGAGCAATTTCCGGCAGCGCGGCATCAAGCATGCGTTTGGCCATCTCCTCGCGCACGGGGGTGGTTGATTCATGGTCGGAGCGTAAGAGCTGCTGGCCGCCTGCGACATAGCGTGTTTTGCGTGTCGAGACACGACCTTTCTCGGTGATGAGGTAAGGCACGAGTTTCTGTTCTTTTCCAACCAGCGCCGTGAGTTCGCGGCCGATACTGTCGTCGCCAATCACCGACACTAGTGCCGCCTCGGTGCCCAGCGCCAAAAGATTACGTACGACATTGCCGGCACCACCCAACATTTTTTCTTCATGATCGAGCGTGAACACAGGAATCGGTGCTTCCGGTGAAATGCGCTCGGCTTTGCCATACATGAAACTGTCGAGCATGATATCGCCGATGACGAGCAGTTTCGTTTCGCTCAGGCGTTCAAGGTAACGAAGCAGCTCTTGGGTCGCGCTCATCTATTGCTCCGCGCTAGTCCAGACGTCATCCTGAGCGTAGCGAAGGATCTCATGGAGATGTTTCGCTTCGCTTAACATGACATTAAGCGGCGTCGGTTGTATCGACGTCGGTGGGGGGAGGGGTCTCCGGCGCACCAGCTGGCTTGTACTTGTTTGCAATCGCATCGAGGTGTGACTGCATGCACAGGCCCAGAAGAACCGGATCCTTCGGTTTGATGTTGTTGATATTCCAGTGCGTGCGCTGCTTGATCGATTCAATGGTTTTCTTGGTGGTGCCGATCAATTTCACGATTTGCGAATCCGGGATGTAGGGATGGTTTTTGACAATCCATGCGATTGCTTCAGGCTTGTCCTGGCGGCGGGCGACGGGCGTATAGCGCGCGCCTTTTTTCGATTTGTTCAGTTTAAGGTGCTGCACCGCCTTGTCCGACATGATCATGCGATAGCTAGGGTCTTTTTCGGCCTTTTCGATTTCTTCCTTCAAAAGCTCGCCCATATCCATGGGATTCTGGCCCATGATGCCCACAGCGACTTCGCCATCGGCGATGCCTTGGATTTCCAGCGGGTGCATGCCGCAGAAATCACCGATCTGCTCGAAGGTCATTTTGGTATTTTCCACCAGCCAGACGGCGGTGGCTTTGGGCATGAGGGGCGTGGGCATATTTATCTCCTTAAGGGGAATTGAAGAATTGAAGAACTGCGCTTCGCGTACGATACCGGCTAGTTCTTCAATTCTTCAATTCTCCAGTTCCTTTTTGAGGGGCCACTTCTAATAGAATCTTGCCAATATGCAAGCGTTCTTGCATGCGTTGATGCGCTTTTTCCGCCAATTCCAGTGGGAAAACCTCATCCACCACGGGCCGTATGGTATCGGTGGCAAGATGTGGCCAGATATGCTCTTTAACCCCCTTCACGATATTGGCTTTTTCGAGGAGGCTTTTGCCGCGCAGAGTGGCCCCGGACCAGGTGAGATGCTTCATGAGTATGGCGGAAACTTTAAGCGATTCGGCGACATTGCCCTCCATGAAGGCAAGACTAACCAGTCTGCCGCCTGTGCGCAGGAGCTTGAAATGGGTGGCAAGCTGGGGCGCGCCGAGGATATCGATAATCACATCCACCCCTTCGTTTTGGGTGGCTTTCATCAGCTGTTCGGCGAAATTCCCTATCTGGTGGTTGATGGCGCGGATGCCATACTCGCGCAGTGCGGTGCATTTTTCTTCCCCACCGGCGGTGGCGAATACTTCCGCACCGAACGCGCCTGCCACCTGCGCAATCAGAATCCCCGTGCCTGACGCACCGCCATGCACCAGCACGCGCTCATGCGACTTCATATGTCCCAGTTGGGCGAGTGCCATATAGGCGGTGGCGCATCCTTCGGGCAGGGAGGCGGCGGCTTTCAAGTCGACGCTACTGGGAAGACTGAGTAGCTGGGTGGCGGGCGCGTTCGCATATTCCGCATAACCACCGCCGGATAGCAGCGCACAGACTTCCTCACCCATGCTCCAGCCGACGACACCAGTACCGATGGCTATAATCGTTCCCGATACTTCAAGCCCCGGCAGGTCGGACGCACCTTCGGGTGGTTTGTAATTCCCTTCGACCTGCAATAGGTCGGCGCGATTGATGCCAGTATAAGCGATCTTGATTTGCACTTCGCCATGCGCGGGTCCGCCGATCTCGCGCATGATGGGTACGAGTTTTCCCTGCTCAATCGCGACGGCGCGCATCGTGTGCGGCTCCATGGTAACTTGTTTGCGGCGTAAGAACATGTGTGTATGATTCAGCGGTGTTGTGGAATTCTGTTACCAATAAGTCAAGAGGACGTTATGGCCCAGCCGGATGACCCAGATGAAATCGCCAAGAGTAAACGCCCGCAAATGTTCCCGCGGAATATCGATGGCTACTCCCTAAGCCAGATGCAGGAATATATCAGAGAACTCGAAGCCGAAATCGCTAAGGTGAACGCCGATATAGGTAAACGCGATAGCGTGAAGGCGAAAGCAGAATCGCTATTTAAAAGCTAACTACTCAGCCTTCGGAGCTTCTTCTGTTTTCTCTACCTTGGGAGCGGCTTCCTTTTTAGGAGCAGCGGCTTTTGCCGGGGCGGCGTTCTTCCGCGGGCCACCCATGCCTGAGTCTTTACCGCCTGCAACGCCTGGCTTGCGCTTCTCAGCCTTCGGCTCCGCAGCGATTTTCGTCGGCGCGGCTTTTTTCTTCGACGCCACATATTTCGGTGCGGCTTTCGCGGCATCTGCCTTGAACGCCATGTCGCCGAAGCGCGAGGTGAAGCTCTCGAGCCTGCCGGTTTTCTTCAGATGCACGCCGCCGACCCATGCCGGGTGAGTCTTGGGGTCCGTATCGAGTTGCAACGTGTCGCCCTCTTTCCCGTAGGTCGAGCGGGTCTGGTATTTGGTGCCGTCCGTCATCACGATGTTGATCGTGTGGTAGTCCGGGTGAATGCCTTCGCGTGCCATAAATCTCTCCAAGTAGGGGCGGGTAATTAGCGGGATTAGGGTGGATTGGCAAGCCCTTAATTAGCCGCTCCCGCTGCCCAATGCCCCAGCGGTCCGTGGCCATTGCCGAAACTCGGCGCATTGGCGATGGCGTGCTGGACATAAGTATGCGCTTTTTGAACGGCTTGGGGCATATCGAGCCCTTTGGCGAGGCCGGTCGCAATCGCCGAGGCCAGCGCGCAGCCCGTACCATGCGTATGGCGGCTATTGATACGGGGTGCCTTGAGCAGGATAGGGGGGGCTTCCCGGGTGACGAATATATCGGTAATAATGGCATCATCGGAATGCCCACCCTTCAAGAGCGCCGATTTGCAGCCAAGCGTGAGCAGCTCCGTCGCTGCTTGTTCCATTTGACTCAGGCCTTTGATGGGCCGTCCCAGCAGAAGCTCCGCCTCGGGGATATTGGGGGTGATAATCGCTGCACGGTGAATGAGGTCGGTTTTGAGTGCATCAAGCGCCTCGCGTTCGAGTAATGGCGCGCCGCCCTTGGCCACCATGACGGGGTCGACAACGAGCATGATGCCCGTCGGCACATGCTTGGCCACTGTGCGAATCACTTCCGCCGAATGCAGCATGCCAGTTTTCACCGCATCCGCCCCGATGTCGGAAAGGCAAAGGTCAATTTGTTTGGCGATGAAATCTTCCGGCACCGGGTGAATACCAAACACGCCTTGGGTGTTTTGTGCGGTGAGCGCGGTGATCGCCGTCATCGCATAGCCGCCGAGGCAGGTGACAGTTTTGATGTCGCCCTGAATGCCCGCCCCGCCGCCGGAGTCGGATCCGGCGATAATGAGCACGCGGCCTTTAAGTGAAGAGTGGCAGGTGACATGTGACATGTGACAGGTTGCTGGTGAGAGGTGAGCGAGACATGTGACACTTTACACATGTCACTTGCCACTTGTCACTTGCCACCAATAGCTGCGGCCAACTCATCCGCCATCTTGGTAATTTTCTTTTTATCCGCGCCTTCGATCATGATGCGCACCAGCGGCTCGGTGCCGGAAGGGCGCACGACAAGGCGGCCATTCGCCCCAAGTTTTTTCTGCGCGGCTGCCATCGCTTTTTTCACCGACGCCGCGTCGAGCGGATTTTTGCCTTTGAACTTCACGTTCTTCATTACCTGCGGCACCGGCTCGAACATCGCCGCCGCTTTGCTCATCGGCTTGCCGCCCTCGATCATCGCCGCGAGCACTTGCAGGCCGGCGATGAGCGCATCGCCCGTCGTCGAATAATCGCCGAGGATAATATGGCCGGATTGCTCGCCGCCGATATTGAGGCCCTTGGCGCGCATGCATTCCATCACGTAACGATCGCCCACCTGTGTGCGATGGAGTTTTAGTTTCTTCTTGGTCAGAAATTTCTCGAGTCCGAGATTGCTCATTTGTGTCGCGGCGATGCCGCCGCCTTTGAGTTCACCCACTTCGCTCATGCGCTGGGCTACCATCGCCATCAGCTGGTCGCCGTCGATGACTTTGCCTTTTTCATCGACGACCACGAGCCGGTCCGCATCGCCATCAAGCGCGATGCCGAGGTCAGCTTTCTCGCGCAATACAGCTTTGGCAAGCACTTCGGGATAGGTCGATCCGCAATCTTTGTTGATGTTGAAACCGTTGGGGTTCACCGCCATCGGGATGACTTCGGCGCCAAGCTCCCACAGGATAATGGGGCCGACGACATAGCCCGCGCCATTGGCGCAATCGATAACGATTTTGAGTCCGTCGAGCGACAGATGTTTCGGGAACGTCGATTTGACGAATTCGATGTAGCGGCCCGGCGCATCGTCCAGCCGTTTGGCGCGGCCGACCGCACCCGGATGGGCGAGGTAGGCGCTCATGTTGTCATCCATATGCGATTCGATTTCGAGCTCGACCTTGTCAGATAATTTGTAACCATCCGGCCCGAAAAGTTTGAGCCCATTATCGGCAAACGGATTATGCGAGGCGGAAATCATCACGCCCAGATCGGCGCGCATGGCGCGGGCGAGAAACGCCACCGCCGGTGTTGGCATCGGCCCCACCAGCATCACATCCATGCCGACCGAGAGGAAGCCCGAGGTCAGCGCGTTCTCGATCATGTAGCCCGAAAGCCGCGTGTCTTTGGCGATGACGACGCGGTGGCGATGATCTCCACGATTGAAATAATGCCCCGCCGCCATGCCAAGTCGTTGGGCGATATCAGCCGTCATCGGAAATGAATTCGCCGTGCCACGAATCCCATCCGTACCGAAGTATTTGCGTTTAGCCATGCTGGTTGTTTAGCGCGGGTAGCGGCGGATGACAATGAAATGAATGGAAATAATTGGTGACAGGTGACAAGTGACAGGTGGCAATTGGGAATACATGTCACCTGCCACTCTCAATGAACTGTCGCGTCCTCGCCAGTTTCCTCGTCGGATCGGCGCGAGGAGGGTAATGAAGATTTCTTGCGTGTTTTGGCATCGAAGGATAAATCCGGGCGGGTGATCTTCTCGCCCGCGAGTAGGGCTTTGATTTCATCACCGCTCAATGTTTCAAATTCAAGCAGGGCTGCAGCAAGCATATCGAGTTGGTCGCGATGCTCGGTGAGGAGTTTGGTCGCTGCGTCATGCGCTTCGTTCACCAGTCGCTTGATTTCGGAATCAATGAGGTCAGCCGCTTTCTCCGAAATTGCCACGCGCTGCTGGCCCATCGAGTAGCCCAAGAACACTTCCTGCTGATCGGTGCCGTAATGCAGCGGGCCGACTTTGTCGCTCAATCCCCATTCGACGACCATGGCGCGCGCCAGTCGCGTCGCGTATTGAATGTCGGACGATGCGCCGCTTGAAACTTTGTCATGGCCGAACACCAGTTCTTCCGCCACGCGCCCGCCCATGGAGACGGCGAGGTCGGCGATCATTTTTTCGCGCTTGTAGGAAATCTTGTCGGACTCCGGCAACCGCATCACCATGCCCAGCGCACGCCCGCGCGGAATAATCGTCGCTTTATGAATCGGGTCGGATGCCGGGTAGTGAATTGACACAATCGCGTGACCCGCCTCGTGGAAGGCGGTCATCGTTTTTTCTTCCTCGCTCATCACCATCGACTTGCGCTCGACACCCATCATCACTTTATCCTTGGCCGATTCGAGCTCGCGCATGGTGACGACTTTCTTGTCATGACGCGCGGCAAGCAGTGCCGCTTCGTTTACTAAATTGGCGAGATCGGCGCCGGAGAAACCAGGCGTCCCGCGGGCGATGATGCGCGCATCCACATCCGGCGCCAGCGGCACCTTTTTCAGATGCACCATAATGATTTTCGTACGGCCCTCGATATCCGGATTAGGTACGACGATCTGGCGGTCGAAGCGGCCGGGGCGTAACAATGCGGGATCGAGCACATCCGGCCGGTTGGTGGCGGCGATGATGATGACGCCTTCGTTGGATTCAAATCCGTCCATCTCCACTAGCAACTGATTGAGGGTTTGTTCGCGTTCATCATTCCCGCCGCCAAGTCCCGCTCCACGGTGGCGGCCCACCGCGTCGATCTCGTCGATGAAGATAATGCACGGCGCGCTTTTTTTGCCTTGCTCGAACATATCGCGCACCCGTGAGGCGCCGACGCCGACAAACATTTCAACGAAGTCCGAGCCGGAAATGGAGAAGAATGGCACGCCCGCTTCGCCGGCGATGGCGCGCGCGAGCAGTGTTTTTCCGGTGCCTGGAGGGCCTACGAGCAAACAGCCTTTGGGGATTTTTCCGCCGAGCTTCTGGAATTTCTGCGGGTTCTTCAAGAAGTCGACAATCTCCTGCAGCTCTTCCTTCGCCTCGTCGATGCCCGCGACATCCTCAAATGTTTTTTTCTCGGTGCTTTCATTGAGCATGCGTGCGCGTGATTTGCCGAAGCTCATCGCGCCGCCGCCGCCTTTGCCCGACTGCATCTGCCGCATAAAGAAAATATAGACGCCAATCAGCAGCAGAAACGGTAGCCACGACGAGAGGAAAACGCCCCAAAAGGAATCCATGCCGGAGGAGGATGGCGCCGCAGCGACTTTGACGTTATGCGTACGCAACCGTTCGACCAGTTGCGGGTCGGAGATCGCCTGCAGTGTAAAACTCTCGCCGTTCGAGAAGTGCCCGGCGATGCTGGTGCCTTGTTCTTTCGATTCGCGCACGACCACATCAGTGACGTCGCCATTTTCCACCTTGGTCAGGAAGTCGGAATAGGCAAGACGCTGGGAGCCCGCATCATTCCGCGTCATCCCGCCCTGCACAAGATTTACAATGAGCAGCATGGCGACCATGATGCCGATCCAGATGGCGATATTTTTTGAGATGGGGGGCATATTGTTCGTTGTTCGCTATCGGTTGTTCGTTGTTCGATCATTCAATCCGAACAACTAAGAACGGACAACGAACAACAGTCCTTGATTCAATCACCAAAACGGGCCGGCAGCAAGCGGTTTCGGTGGGGCGAAGGGCAATGAAACGCACTGTTTTTCAGGCTCAATTCTGCCGCTATTTTCTTGCCCGTGCACCCGGCATCCGCCGAGTGTGCGCTTTACCTTTGCTTCGCTGCGCAAGGCTTCGGCGAGTTGGAGTGTTTTATGTTTGCGCGGGCGCGTGGCCTCACAGCCGATGGTGCGGATGGTGTCTGCCAGCAGCTGGGTGGCGATGGAGATAGGTAGCTTGCGCCATGATGCAAGATCGAGTGTAGCGAATCCTGTGGGGTCGATGGTGATACATTGAACGGCGGCACGGCTGACTTCCATTTCGCGTGCACTACGGTCATTGCCATCGTTGGCGGTGGGGGGAAGGAGGGGGGAACATGCATCACGTAATCTTGCTCTTACAAAACGCATATCGCGATTTGTCGGGTCTTCGATCCATACTTGACTTTCGCTGCGCAAGAAATCCTGCAGCGTTTTTTTTTCAAAGCTGAGCAGCGGGCGTAGGAAGCGCGTGCCGCGATAGTTGCGTACGCGCCGCATACCCGAAGGACCATCCTCTGTCTTGCCGCGTGCCGTGTGCAGCGCGATGGTCTCGTGCTGGTCGGCGGCGTGGTGGGCGATGAGGCAATGCAATACGAAATGTTCCTTGCACCACGCGCTGAGCGCATCGTAGCGCCACTGGCGTGCAGCATTCATCAGGTTGTTGCCTGCATCGTCATGTCGTGGGGTGAGTATTACATGCGCGATATTTCGCGCCTTCATCCATGTTGCCACTTGCTCAGCCTCATTTTTTGATTCCGGCCTTAGACCGTGGTCGACGGTGAGGGCGGTGATGCATCCGCCGTGGTCGCGCGTATGGCGATCAGCAAGCAATGCAAGAGCCATGCTGTCGCTGCCACCGGAGACAGCGACGGCAAGGTGAGGGAAGGGTTCGAAAGGGCCGAGTTCGCGCAAAGAATGCGCGAACGGGTTCCAGGTTTTAGGTTCCATGTTCCAGGAAGATTCTTGCTGAAACCCGGAACCTGAAACCTGAAACCTTACTTGCATTGCAGCTGCGTGCGCTCGTTGATGGCCTTGTCGCGCGTGCCGGGAGCAGTGTCGCCATACTTGCTGATGATTTGCGCGAGCACCACGCAGGCTTCATTGGTACGCTTTATGCCCGCGAGCGACATGCCAAGTTTGTATAAATTATCCGGGGCTTTTTGCCCGTCGGGATTGGCTTCGAATCCTTTGCGGAACGACTCCGCTGAGCGGGTGAAATCGCCGCGCGCATAATGGCTTTCGCCCAACCAGTAATAGGCGTTGCTCACCAACGGGTCGGAAGGATACTTGCGCACGAAATCGTCGAAGCTGGTCGCTGCCCCGCTGTAGTTCTTTCCGTTGAGCAGTTTGAATGCGTGGTTGTAATGCTCGTTCGAATTTGGGAAATCCTTGCCCGTCACTGCGGGTTTGGTTTCTTTGGGCACAACCTTGGCGGTTTCTTCAGCAGGCTTTATAGCCTCGGCCGGAGCAGGCGCTGCTACGGCTTCTGACTCTGGTGCGGGCACTACTGCCGCGGCAGCGGCCTGCTTGTCTTCGATGGCGCGCAGGCGGAAATCAACATCGGTGCTGAGTTTTTTCAACTCCTCGGAATGTTTCTTATTCTCGTACTGAACTTTTTCAAGCTCGCCACGCAGCGTTCGTAACTCTTCGCGTAGCTGGCCGATGCCGACCGGCGAAGTTGCGGTGGTCGAGGCAGGTGCAGTTTCGGGCGCCCCGCCCCGATACACCTGCCGCTGCAGGAAATTGATGTCACGCTCCAGACGGCTGATGCGATCCGCCGCATCCTCCTGCGCAAAAGCGGGAGCGGCGAAAAGAAGGATAAGTGGGAGAATCAATTTGCGCATGGGCATCAGTTAGCAAGTTTCTGGTCTGTATTCAAGCTGGCGACATAAAAAAACGCCCGCCTCAGTTCCCCATGGCGGGCGTTCCTTATTGAAATCGGCAGAACTAGTTGCCGAGTACCGTTACCGCGCGGCGGTTCTGGCTCCATGCGCCTTCGTCGTTACCGACGACAGCCGGGCGTTCTTTACCGTACGAAACCGTGCTGACGCGCGAGCCCGAAACACCGGTGCTGACGAGATAGTCCTTCGCAGCCGATGCACGGCGCTCACCCAGCGCGATGTTGTATTCGCGGGTGCCGCGTTCGTCCGCATGGCCTTCGAGGACCACGTTGGTGCTGCCATTGCCTTTCAGCCACTCAGCCTGACGGTCGAGTACGGCTTGGGCTTCGCTGGTAAGCGCCGAGCTGTTATAAGCAAAGAAAACGCGGTCGCCGACGTTGGTGGCGAGTTCGCCGCTGGATCCCATGCCGTAGGGGCCGCTGCCACCCACACCACCTGCGCCGTTCGCGCCGCCGGCGCCCGTCGAGTCAGCGCTGCACGCTGCGAGAAGCAGAAGTGAGGATACTAGGGCCAATGCTGTCTTGTTCATTTTTATCTCCTGAAAGAACAATGATTTAGTTTATTTAATAGGGGTTCAAATTCGGTTTCCTGCCACTGCTGGCAGCTGCCACCCTCATCGCATATCATTCATCAAAAAACAAGGGGCAAGTGGCGGTTTTCATACCGCAACTGCGAAACCCGCCCCCTGTGGCAGGATTGTGACAGGGGTGGAACGAATCATCGGCCTACAACAACGGCGACCAGGCGGGGTCAGAGGCATCCATCGGTGTCGGCAGTTCGCGCAGGTTGGTGCCGGTGACATCGACCGAGTAGAGGCGCGAGCGGTTGCCCGACGAGCCACCCGGCGATTCGCGGCCGAACACGATGACGCGGCCGTTGGGCGCCCAGCTCGGGCCTTCATCCAGCCAGCTTTGGGTGAGCAGCCGCTCGCCCGAACCGTCCGGCTTCATGACGCCGATATAAAACTGCCCGCCCTGCATTTTGGTGAAAGCAATAAGGTCGCCACGCGGTGACCACACCGGCGTACCGTAGGTGCCCGATCCATACGAGATGCGCTGGACGTTCCCGCCGCCCGCATCCATCGTGTAAAGCTGCTGGGAGCCGCCGCGGTCGGAGTTGAAGGTGATGGTCCGCCCGTCCGGCGCGTAGGATGGCGAGGTGTCGATGACGCCGGAGCTATTGGTAAGGCGGTGCATTTGCCGCGAACGCAAATCCATCTCAAAGATGCTGGTGGTGCCGCCTTGGGCGATCGACATCAGCATTTTCGTGCCGTCGTGGTTGAAGCGCGGGGCGAAACTCATCCCGGCGAAACGACCGATCATTTCCTCACGCCCGCTTTGCAGATCGCGTAGGAAGACGCGCGGCTGCTGTGCGGCGTACGACATATAGAGCACCGATTGCGTGTTGGGCGAGAAGCGCGGGGTGAGTACCAGCGCGCGCCCGTCGGTCAGGTATTTATGGTTCTCACCATCCTGATCCATGATGGCGAGACGTTTAACGCGCTTATTTGCCGGCCCCGATTCGGCGACATAGATAATGCGCGTGTCGAAATAACCGGATTCGCCGGTCAGCCGTTTGTAGATTTCATCTGCCATTAAATGGGCGACGCGGCGCCAGTTGCGGCCGAACGTGTTGTATTCTTTCCCGGCAAATTGCTGTTCGCCCAGCACGTCCCACAAGCGGAAGCTGGCCTTGATCTTGTCGCCGCCCATGGGGGTGATGGTCCCGGTGACCAGCGCTTGTGCGCTGATTTGTCGCCAGTCGGGAAAGCGCGGCACGTTATCGCCGTTTGCTACCTGCTCGATAAATGCCTGCGGGCTGATCGGACGGAATAATCCGGAGCGTTCAAGGTCGGCGGCAACGACGGCGGCGATATTAGCGCCCATCGACGCATCGCCGGTGAGCGAAGTCACCGCAATCGGCATCGGGTCGATATTGCCTTGGGTGATGTCGATTTTAAGCTCGGCGCGCGCGGACGTGGCGAAGAGCAGCGAGGCAAGAAGGAATGGAAAAAAACGTGGGTGCATATTTTTGTCCTTTAATGATCCAGCGGCGTCATTCCATCTTGGGAATGACGGAAACCTCTAATATATTAATTGCGACGGGTCAAAGCCCTAATTCGGAGTAATACCACCGACCATTTGCGCTGGATCGAAGGTCAATTCCATGCTGCGCCAGGAGCCATATTTATCCGGCGGGAGGTCTTTGAGCGGCCCCAGTGGCGGCTGCGTGCATTGAACGACTGCCCGCTTTGCCGAATCAGCCGCCGCACGGAAAAACGAGTCACTACTGTAGCGCGCCAACTGATCCGGGTTGAGCGCGCTCGAAATCAGGCTGCCATCCTGATTGAGCTCGACGCGCAACTTAACAACAAGGGTAGCGGCGTCTTTTGCCCCAGCAGGCATGGCCCAGCATTTGATGAATTGGTTGCGGATGGCATCTTTCTCGGAAAGCGAGAGTGGGACAGAATCGTCATACGCCGCATCCGAGCGTGTGGCGTTTTCCTCAGCGGAAGTTTTGTCCTTGGCCTTTTCCTTCGGTTTGGCTTTGTCTTCCTGACTGAGCTTGCTTAGTAATTTGGCGAAATCATCAGGCTTGGGATCTTCCTTCGGCTTTTCTTCTTCTTTGGGTTTTGCTTCATCACCCTCGGTGGGATCGAAATGTTTTTCCTCCGCCGGTTTCGGTTTTTCCTGTGCAGTGGGTGGTACAGGCTTAGCGTTTTTGGTGACGTTCGCCTCCTGCAGTTTTTGAATCGGCTGGTCGGAGGGCTTCACATTCGTCATCGCTGAGACGGGAAGAATATCGACCGTCATCACCATCGGTTCGAGCTCACGCTCATTGGTAAACAGCGCAGGCAAGCCAAATGCGGCGATGAGCAGCAGCGCGGCATGAAGCACGATGGAGTAGCTGAGACTGCGGCTCTCAGGCATAACGGCACTCATCAGCGTTGCCGCGGCGGGCCGCTGGCGTCGGTGAGCAGGGCGACGCGGGTGAATCCGGCGCCGTTGATTTCACTCACCACCCGCATGACGCGGCCGTAATCGATCGACTGGTCGCCGCGAATGAAAATCCGCGTGTCTTTTTTCTCGCCCAATATCGCCTGCAATTTGGCACCAAGACTCTCCAGCTTGGTCTGCGTATTCTGGATATAGACCGTGCCATCGTGGCGGATGGTCACCGCAATCGGCTGGTCATTGCCGGGCAGTGCGGCGGCTTTGGTTTTTGGTAAATCGACTGTCACTCCTGAAGTCATCATCGGCGCCGTCACCATGAAGATAATCAGCAGTACCAGCGCGACATCGACGAAGGGGGTGACGTTAATCTCAGAGAATCCACCTGCGTTCCGCCCGCGACCGCGACCGCGCCGGCCACCATCTGGCATCCCCATCGCCACTAGTAGTTTCCTTTGTCAAGCTGGCGCGAGAGCAGCATATGGAACTCAGTGGAGAAATCTTCGAGCTTACCCGCGAGGCGATTAAGCTCGCCGTTGAATTTGTTGAAAGCGATCACTGCAGGAATAGCGACGAAGAGGCCGATGGCAGTGGCGAACAAAGCTTCGGCAATACCGGGTGCAACCACGGCGAGCGACGTATTCTGCGATCCGGCGATGGAGCGGAACGAGTCGATAATTCCGATGCAGGTGCCAAGCAGGCCGATGAACGGCGCCGAGGAACCGGCAGTGCCAAGGAATCCCATGCCGCGCTCGAGTCGCTCGAGCTCGCGGTTTTTGGTAACCACCATCATCTGTAAAATACGTTCCTTGATCGAAATCGAAAGTTCATTACCGGAAGCGCTGCGGCTCGAGCCGGGCACCACGCGTTCCTGGCCCTTGCTTCTAAACCACTCATCCATTGCGGCGCCGAACATCAGCGCCAGTGGATGACGGGCTTTTTTCTTCTTTTGTTTCTCGTAAAATTTATCGAGTGCCTCGGCCGACCAGAATTCGCTCTCGAACTGGCTGGTGCGTTCATTGATGGAACTGAGCGTGAAATATTTCTCGATGATAATCGCCCAGCACCAGATCGACATGCCGATGAGCAACAGCATGACAATCAGCACCAGCGGCTGGGCATGGATGAGCAGGCCGATCAGCGAGAGGTCGGCGCCTGTGGCGAGCGTGTGAACGGAACCCCCGAGGTCGGATCCTGATACGCCAGTAACCGGTGCGGCAGTGCTTAATGGCATTTGGTTTCTCCTCACTCTCCCTGTTGTCACCCCGCACTTGTTGCGGGGTCCGGACATTTCAAAAAGTCAGGAGACTTTTTGAAATACTTAAAACCGCTTTTTGTTTGTTAGAAAATGCCTCCTGACATTTTCTAACATCCGGATCCCGGAGAAAATTTTCTCCTGGAAATTTTTCCGGGATGACATATCACGATGCGAATGCGGGGAGTTTTGCTAATAATGCATCCGGCAGTGCCGTGGGCATGAACTCGTCATTGATACAGACAAGCTCGATTTCCACCACCGCCAGCGTCACCCCGTCACGCGTCACGATTTGCTGCATAGCCATACGCACTTTGCCGATTTCCTGCAAGCGGGTTTCGATGACGAGGTGATCGTCGAGCCGCGCCGGTTTATTCCACTCGATGTTGGCGCGGCGGACGGCGAACATCACCCCGAATTGTTCTTTGAGCGCGCCACGCGGATTCCCCATGCTGCGCAGCCATTCCGTGCGCGCCCGTTCGCAGAAATTCAGGTAATTGGAGTGGTAAACAACACCTCCCGCATCCGTATCCTCATAGAATATGCGCACGGGAAAGTAGAAGACGCCGTCTTTGGTGTGGGGAGTCGTAGCGGTCATGCGTCGCTATCCAACAGTCCCAACTGCTCCGGCAGGCGCTTCGGCGCGGTGAGGCCGAGATGTTTATAGGCGGTCATCGAAAGCACCCGCCCACGCGGGGTGCGCTGGACAAAGCCGAGTTGTAGTAGGAATGGCTCGATGGTTTCCTCGATGGAATCCCGCGCTTCGGAAAGTGCCGCCGCAATCGTTTCCACGCCGACGGGCCCGCCACCATAGTGATCGACAATGAACATGAGGTAGCGGCGGTCGGAGGCGTCCAGCCCCAGCGCGTCCACTTCAAGGCGCTTGAGGGTCGTATCGGCGAGTTTGTCGGTGATGGTGTCATGCCCTTCGGCATTGGCGAAGTCGCGGATACGTTTAAGTAATCGCACGGCGATGCGTGGTGTGCCGCGGGCCCGGCGGGCGATTTCACCCGCCCCATCGGCGGAGAGCTTTACCTTTAATAGGGCGGCGGCGCGGGTGACGACTTTGCGCAGTTCCGCCTCGTCATAGAAGTTGAGCTTGAGCGGGATGCCGAAGCGGTCGCGCAGCGGGTTACTTAATAAACCAAGCCGGGTGGTGGCGCCGACCAAAGTAAACTTCGGCAGGTCAATACGCACGGTGCGCGCCGAGGGGCCTTCGCCAATGATAATGTCGAGCTTGTAATCCTCCATCGCCGGGTAGAGCACTTCCTCGACCATCGAATTGAGGCGGTGGATTTCGTCGATGAATAAAACATCTCCGGCTTGTAGATTGGTGAGTATCGCCGCGAGATCGCCCGCCTTGGTTAAAAGCGGACCCGAGGTCGGCCGGAAGCCAACGCCCATCTCGCGGGCGATGATCTGGGCAAGGGTTGTTTTTCCCAAACCCGGAGGCCCATATAATAGTGTATGGTCAAGCGCTTCTTCGCGACTCTTCGCAGCGCGAATGAATACATCAAGATTTTCCACCACCTGCGGCTGGCCGGTAAAATCAGCCAGCGTCTGCGGGCGGATGGTAAATTCAACATCCGTTTCCTGTTGTTCAGCTGTAAGGGGTGAGGTAGAGGGTTTCATGCCGCCAACTCCCGCAGGCTTTCTTTAATCAACAGGTCAAGTTTGGCGTCGGGCGAAGACTGGGTAATCCGCATCACCGCGGTGAAGGCTTCCGTCCGGCCATAGCCCAGATGGACCAGCGCTGAGATGGCATCCTCAATCGAAGACGGCGCTGCCGCTTTCACCTTTTTGCCGCCCGCATGTTGGGCAGGGAAATTGTACCCGGCCACCGATAGCTTGCTGACTTGAGACTTGAGCTCCGTCACAATCCGCTCGGCCAGTTTGGGACCGACGCCGGATACGGTGGTGAGGGTCTTCTTGTCTTGTGCGGCGATGGCGGCGATGAGCTGCTCGGGCGTGAATACGCTTAATATAGCGAGTCCCATCCGGACGCCCACGCCTTGCACGGTGTTCAGCGTACGGAACCAAGTGCGCTCGGCTTCGTTAGCAAAACCATACAGATGAATATGGTCCTCACGCACATGGGTTTCGATAAGCAAAGTGGCGAGCCCGCCGCTATCCGGAAGCGCTGCCAACGTTTTCGCGCTGGCGAATACGAGATAGCCAACCCCCGCGACATCGATGATCGCGTGATCCTCGGTGGTCGAGTCGATGCGTCCGGTAAGTTTGCCGATCATGCGATTAGGTTTAGCGGAATTTGACTAAGCGTACAAGCATTCACCGCATTGTCATGCCGCACTTGTTGCGGCATCAGGCCGGACCCCGCAACAAGTGCGGGGTGACAAGTTCAGTGTGTGTGATTCGCATGGCAGATGGCCACCGCCAGCGCATCGGCCGCATCGTGCTTACAGGCGGCGAGGGAGGCGCGCGCGGCGGGAAGCAGCACGCCAATCATCTGGCCGATCTGGTGTTTCTCTGCCTTGCCGGTGCCTACGATGGCCTTTTTTACGAGGCGCGTCGCATATTCGGCGACCGGAAGTCCGGCCGCCGAGAGTGTGACAATAAGTGCGCCACGCGCTTGTCCGAGTTTTAATGTGGATGCGCCGTTCTGGGTGACGAAGGTTTCTTCGATGGCAGCGGCGGTGGGTTGATGCTCGTCGATAACTTTTTTAAGTTCGGCATGCAGCGCATGGAGGCGGTTGGAGAGCGGCGCATCTTTCGGCGGCGAAATGGTGCCGCAGGCGATAAAGCTCAAGGACGAGCCCTTCATGTCAATGATACCCCAGCCGGTCGAGACGAGACCGGGGTCGATGCCGAGGATTCTCATGCGCTCAGTTTTTCCGAAACGCCCGCGGCGAATTCGGCGTTGGTGAACACATCCTGCACGTCGTCGTGGTCCTCGAGCGCTTCGACGAGGTCCATGAGCGTCTGCGCCTGTTCAGCGCCGACTTCCGTCGTGGTTTTGGCGACCCATTCCAGTCTGCTTGCGGTGGCATCGCCGAATTTTTTGGCGAGCGCGTCGCGCACCGCGCCGAACGATTCCAGCGTGGTGGTAATGGTGTGGACACCGTCCACCGTTTCGCAATTCTCCGCACCGGCTTCGATGGCGGCTTCCAGCATTGCGTCTTCCACAATCCGTTCGGCGGGATATTCGAGGAAGCCTAAATGGTCGAACATGAAACCGACGGAACCGGCCTCGCCCATATTGCCGTGGTTTTTGGTGAAGATGCTGCGAATGTCCGCCGCGGTGCGGTTGCGATTGTCGGTCAGCGCGTCGATAAGGATAGCGACGCCGCCCGCGCCGTAGCCCTCATAACGCACGGCGTCATAATTCTCCGATGCCCCCGTGCCCGAACCTTTGGCGATGGCGCTATCCACCCGGTCTTTCGACATGCCGGCCTGGCGCGCTTTGGTGACCACCGCGCGTAGCTTGGCGTTAAAGTTGGGGTCCGGACCGCCCTTGGCGGCGACCAGAATCTCGCGCGTGATTTTGGTCAGGATTTTCGCCTTCTTGGCGTCCTGCGCGCCCTTCCGGCGCATGATGTTCTTAAAATGAGAATGCCCTGCCATGCGTTAACTCCATAACCCTTTAGGGTTAAGGAAATGGTGGAGGCAACAGGAATCGAACCTGCGACATCCTGCTTGCAAAGCAGGCGCTCTACCAACTGAGCTATGCCCCCACACTTTCCATCAAAGCGAACGCAGGTGCTATCGCAATTGGCGGAAGGCGTCAAGCGGCTGATGGGGGTTAGAAATCCACGCATTTACCGTTGATTTCCCAGTCGCCGTAGCGGGTTGGCTCGGGTTTCTTGCTGCCGCCGATTTCCTTGCGTGGCGCGCTGGCCGACTCGGGTTTTACGGGCGAGGCTGCTGGCGGGACTTCGGTTTTGGGCTTTTCCATGAGGGGAGCCTAACACACTGCTTGCCTCAAGCAAGTGCGGCTGTCAGGAAAGCGCGATGAAACCTGCAAACACACGGGCCGAAGCCATCGCCCTGCTCGAGGCGGTCCTGGGCAATCGGCGCACGCTGGATGAGGCGGCGTCAGGCTTACCCATCGAGGGCAATGATGCCGATGCGCGCTTCGTGATGATGCTGGTACTGACGGTGCTGCGCCATCTCGGGCAAATCGATGCGCTGCTCGATAAGTACATCGAAAAACCACTGCCGCCGAAACGGGTGGGTGTGCGTCACGCGCTACGCATTGGCGTGGCGCAACTGCTACTGCTCGATACGCCGCCGCATGCCGCCGTCAACGAGACGGTGGAGGCGGTGAAGCGCGGTCGTGACGCGCCGCTATCGGGATTGGTGAATGCGGTATTGCAAAAAATCACCCGCGAAAAACCGGCGCTGCCTGATGCATTGCATAATGTTCCCGCATGGCTGCGCACACGCTGGGAAAAGTTTTATGGCGCGGATGCTGCCCTCGCCATTGCTGCCGTCGCCGCCACCCGCCCTCCGCTTGATTTGCATTTGCCTGCGCCTGCGACGTTGCCCGAGGGCGAGCGGCTGGATGAGGTGATGTGGCGATTGCCCTCAACCCATGCCTCCGTGAGTGAACTCCCCGGATATGCGGAGGGCGCGTTCTGGGTACAGGATATCGCCGCGAGTTATCCGGTGCGACTACTGGGCGATGTGCGCGGAAAAGACGTACTCGATTTAGCCGCTGCGCCCGGCGGTAAAACCGCGCAGCTTATTTCGGCAGGTGCGCGCGTCACCGCGCTCGACCGTGCGCCGTCGCGCATCGCCACACTCAATGAAAATTTAAAACGTTTGAAGCTTGATGCGGAAGTCATCACCGCCGATATGTTAAAATGGCAACCTTCCAAACAGTACGACGCCATCCTGCTCGACGCGCCATGCAGTGCCACCGGCACCTGGCGCAAACACCCGGAAGTGTTGCAACTCACCACCGCGCGCGACATCACCGAACTCGCCAAACTCCAGCGCGAGATGTTAAGCCGCGCATGGGGCTGGCTCAAACCCGGCGGCACACTCGTTTACTGCGTCTGCTCGCTGGAACGCGAAGAGGGCGAAGACCAAGCCGCGCATTTTCTTGAGATACATAAGGACGCCACGCTTGCACCGCCCCACGCCACCATCCCCGCCGCATACATAAGCGATGGCATGCTACGCACCTTGCCCTCCTATCTGGAGGGCGAAGGCGGCATGGACGGATTTTTCGCCGTGGGGCTTAAGAAATTAGCGTAAAATCAGCGGACGAAGTGAAATGTCACGCAATCTTCATGGAACTGACATTATACCGTAACATACTTGTGCTTTAATGGAAGTATCGAAACCAACAGGAGGCAATGATGCCCAACCAACCAACCAACCAACCAACCAACCAACCAACTAAACATTCTGCGACGAAAGAGGATGGTTATGACCGTTTCGGGAAGAATGTAGCGGACTTTACCCGCACAACTGGAGCAGAAATGCATGAAAATGCCATGGCTGGCGGAAAGTTTTCTGAGGCCTATGGGCGTCTTGTTGGGGCCGGCGCAGGCCTAATTCCTGCCTGCATATTTGGTACTGCCGGAGGCATAATCGGTGTGGCACACGGCACTTATGATAGCATCACTAAAGGCCACACTGTCTCGCAAGCGCTGGATAACGTCGGTACTAAAGCCAAGGGCGGCGCATTAGGTCTCGCAGGTATCGTGGAAGGCGCTTCTATAGATACTTTTGGATTTTTTGGTGCGGGGGTTGGTGTCATTGCAGGTGGTTGGTACGGCGTACAAAACGGCATTCTTGAGTATACCGAAAAGAATTATCCGGATAATACATATGCGCGGCTGAAGGAAGATATCGGGCATGGTTTACAAAGCATGGTGGCAACGGACACGAAGCCCAAAACAAAGCCCGCTAAGCAGCATTAATTCAAATTATTAGCCATGACGTATTACCCGCCACCGCGATTTCATATTGTGGCGATGCGCTGGTGCTGCTACTCCTCACCCCATGGCCCGTAAGGTACTCATTGCCCCGTCGATTTTATCTGCCGACTTTGCTAAGCTGGGCGAGGAGGTGAAAGCCGTCACCAAAGCCGGGGCGGATTTCGTGCATGTCGATGTGATGGACGGGCATTTCGTGCCCAACCTCACTATCGGGCCGGATGTCGTTAAAGCCATTCGCCCGCACACCAAACTCCCGCTCGATGTGCATTTGATGATGACACCGATCGACCGTTTCATCCCCATGTACGCGGCGGCGGGTGCTGACATCATCACTGTGCATGCGGAGGCGACGCCGCATCTCGACCGCGCGGTGGCGCAAATCAAATCGCTGAAGAAAAAAGCGGGTGTGTCGCTGTGCCCGTCGACGCATGAATCGGCGCTGGAATATGTGCTGAACGAAATCGATTTGATTCTGGTGATGACGGTGAATCCCGGCTTCGGCGGGCAGTCGTTCATCTCGAGCCAGCTTTCCAAAATCCGCCGCATCCGCCGAATGATTCAGAAGTCCGGCCGCAAAATTTATCTCGAGGTTGATGGCGGCATTAATCCCGGCACGGCGCGCGAAGTGGTTGCCGCCGGCGCCGATGTGCTGGTCGCCGGCACGGCTGTCTTCAAGGGCAAGAGCTACGCGGGTAACATCAAGGCGCTGCGCGGGTAGAGGAGGCTGGTTAGGGGTCCCTTGCTTTCAGAGCCCAGGGGTTTCTCCAGTAACCCGCACAAAAAAATTTCACTTACCCCACTTCCTAGTATCCTCACTACCGTGTATAAGGTTAAATATAGCATCGAGAAAGTGTAACGATGGTTCGTTACAGATTCACCGCCAGAATGAGGTTTAGGGTTTATAGCTTTGACTCCGTAGCCTCCAGCCTCTAGCCTCCAGCCTCCTATGTCATATCCGGGACTTCTAAAAGAAATTCGTCACCACCACCACGCGGCGGTCGATGGCATGTTCGCCAAAAACGAAGCCGAGCTCATCGCGCTGGCGGAGGCGTGCGTTACGTCGTTGAAGTCTGGCGGCAAGCTGCTTTTCTGCGGCAATGGCGGCAGCGCCTGCGACGCCATGCATATCGCCGGGGAGTTCGTCGGCCGCTTTGTGGATGATCGCAAAGCCATCCCCGCCATCGCCCTTACCGCCGATTCGGGCATCCTGACCGCCATCGCCAACGACTATGGGTATGAGCATGTATTCTCCCGCCAGATCGAGGCGCTGGGCAATAAGGGCGATGTTTTGGTCGCGCTATCGACCTCCGGCAAAAGCCCCAGTATTCTCAAGGCGTTGGAGACCGCCCGCGCCAAGGGCCTGAAAACTGCGATTTTTACCGGGGAAAAGGGAGCGGGGCAGGTTGGTCTGGTCGATTTCGGGCTGATGGTACCCTCCACCACCACCGCCCATATCCAAGAAGCCCATATTACAGCCCTGCATTCTCTGGCAACCCTTGTAGAATCAGGATATTTCCCTAAATGATAAAATGCCAGCATTAACGATTCCTTTAAACTTTCGGCGTATGATGAAATTGATGGCGCTAGAGGCGTCCTACTAGACGAGTGAGCATCCTTATGATCCCAGAAACCAAATTGGCGGAAATGCTTTGCACGCGCCTGTGCCACGACCTTACGGGCCCCATCGGTGCGGTCAACAATGGCGCGGAATTCCTCGGTGAAGAAGGCTTCGACATGCAGAACGAAGCCGTGCAGTTGATTCTCTCCAGCGCCCACGAGGCAGTGAATCGCCTGCAATTTTACCGTCAGGCCTATGGCCGCGTGTCGGATTCGGGCGAGGCTTGCCTTGGGGATAAAAAAATGCTGGCCGAGCATTTCTTCTCCGCCACCAAAATGAAACTCGATTGGCCCGATACCCATACGGATGCGGCGGGTATTTCGATCAGCCAGAAAATGTCGCGGTTGATTCTGAATATGCTGGTGATTACGGCGGCGTCGCTCATTCGCGGCGGTACGATTTCGGTGCGGCTTACCGCCTCTGAAGCTGGGGATAAGCAAATATCTGTCACCGGCGTTGGCGAGACCATTAAATTCGACCCCGATACGGTCATTATTCTGAAAGGTGAGGCGGATGAAGCGCTGCTTTCGCCCAAAACCGCCCAGTCTTTCCTCACGCGCAAAATTGCCGAGGAAGTGGGTGCCACCCTGCGTTTCGCTACCCAAGGCGATCGGGTGGAACTGGTAGCCACCCAGCGGCAGTTGGCTGTGGCTGAGGCGAGTTAGTAGCAGGTTAACGGGTGGTCAGGTTGTCCGGTGGTCGGGTTTAGAAGGCCACCTGACAGCCCTATTTCCCTTCCCATTTATTCCTCGATGTGTACAATCTCCGCCCTAACCCCGCAGCAGGACTGGGACACGGCGAGTATGGACGATTTAATCAGCGAGTTTATCCACGAAACGACGGAATCGCTTGCCGTGCTCGATGCCGAGCTCGTCAAGTTCGAACGCAATCCGGGCGATCAGGAAATACTCGGTACCATTTACCGCCTCGTGCACACGATCAAAGGCACCTGCGGCTTTCTCGAGCTTGCCCGCCTTGAATCCGTTGCTGAAGCAGTTGAGGACGTGCTTGCTGACGTGCATGACAGCAAGATCAGTATGGAGCAGACAACAAGTGTCGTGCTGCTTGAAGCGCTCTCAAGCATCCGCGATATCATCACCCATCTCGCAGAGTTCGGCCACGAACCTCAGGGTAACGATGCTGCGCTGATCGCGCGTTTGAAGCGCGTCATTAGTAACGAAGTGCCGATTGCCGTCGTGACCAAACAGCCGGCACCCGCGGTACAAAAAGCCGCGCCGAAGTTGGGGCCAGAAAAAGATTTCGCCGAATCTACCGTACCGCAAACTTTGCCGCCGCTTGCGATGAACCATCCGCCGCTGGCTGCCGTAGCAAGCAAGCGGGAAGGGGAGCATTTTTCCGAGCAGACAAAACAAAGCGCTATCCGCCACGGTCTTGAAGTCGAATCATCGGCAGCGGTTAAGGCTCCACTCGCGCGTGGGTTCATCGAGAAATTGGCCGCCGTGTTGAGCGATCTCGTGCGTGCGCGCAACCAGATACAGGGGACGCAGCATGCTCCGGACACTTCGCTTGTGCGCCTGACATCGGCCACGCAAGCGTTGAAGCAGGTGTTGTCACAAGCGGAGGAAGAAAGTGCGCAGCCGAGCGCCGTACAACTCATGCCGGTGGTGATTGCCTATGCGGCGGGCGAACGGCTGGCGCTGCCACAACGCTACATATTGGAAATCATTGATCTTGAGCAGGATCGCAATGCACGCGTGCAAACGATTTCCAACACGCAAGTGTTGGTGAAAGGCAAGCGCGTGGCGCCGCTCGTGAAGCTGCGCTCGCTGCTAAAACTTTCTGAATTCCCTTCCGAGCGTGAAGATAAAATAGCGGTCATGCGCGTCGGTGAAGCTGAGTTCGGACTTGTGCTCGAGCGTGTTGGCGAGCCGATGGAAGTGGTGCTTGAGAAACTACCGAAGCTTCTACGCCCGTTTGCCATCTATAAAGGTGCGGCGCTGATGCAGGATGATACGCTGGCGATGGTGCTGGATGCCGCAGGGCTTGCCCGTGCCATCGGCTTCCGTCATGTGCGTGACATCCCGTTGGCAAACGATGTGGCGCATGGCGGAAAATCGCAGGGCTTCCTTGTCTTCCGCGCTGGCAGTGGCTTGCCGAAAGCACTGCCGCTCAATCAGGTTTTGCGTGTCGATGAAATTGAAGTGAGCACATCATCTATCCGCATCGCCGCTTTGCCGGGTACCGTACTACCGCGCCACGGCGCGCATGAAATTGTGGTGTTGGCGACGGATGGCGACCCGATTGCACTTGCGGTCGATAACGTCATCGACGTATTACACGCACCTTATGCATTGAACTCCGATACGCAGTCTTCGGCCTATCTCGGTACGCTGACTATCGGCGGTCATGCGGCGGAACTGGTCGATGTCGGTCACTTTACGCGACCCCAGCTACAGCAGGTGGCGTGATGCAGACCGCGCTTGCAACATCCTACGTATTGCCGCCGACCTCGGTAAAGCGACCACTCGTGGTGTTCCGCATCGGTGGGCAGTTGTTTGCGCTTGAGGCAACGCATGTGCGTGCTGCGCTGCGTATGCTCGATGTGACGTCGGTGCCAATGGTGCCTGCCGGCATCGTCGGCATCGCCTGGCATGAGGACAAGGCGATCAGCGTGGTCGACTTACGTCACTGGTTCGATATGCCAGCGCGCCATGCCTCGGTCACGCCATCGGTGTTGATGGTGATGCAGGATAGCGAACTCGTGGCGCTTCTTGTCGATAAAATCGAGGATGTGATCAGCGTGACGTCGAATGATTTTTCGGCGGCGCCGGTGACGATGGAACCCGCATGGCGTCAAGTCACCGCTAGTGTGGTCGAGCATGCAGGCGGCCTCATTGCCGTGCTGGATGTCGCGGGTGTTCTGCGTGCGGTTGGCCAATAACCTTGCCGCATAAAAAAACACCCGCCGTTGGGGCGGGTGTTTCTTTAAGAAGGTGAAAAGTGTGGTTACACCTCTTCCGTGACCTTCTTACGTTTGGCTTCCTTTACGGGTGCACCGGGCTCGGGATCTTTGAGTACATAGCCACGGCCCCATACGGTTTCGATATAGTTCTCGCCGCCGGCGGCATCCTCAAGCTTTTTGCGTAACTTGCAGACGAACACGTCGATGATCTTGAGTTCCGGCTCGTCGATCCCGCCATATAGGTGATTGAGGAACATTTCCTTGGTCAGTGTCGAGCCCTTACGCAGGGATAGCAATTCCATTATCCCGTATTCTTTGCTGGTAAGATGCAACGGCTTGCCGTCCACTTCCACCGCCCGCGTGTCGAGATTGACGAGCAGCTTGCCGGTACGGATGATCGACTCGGAATGACCTTTGGAACGACGCACGATCGCCTGGATACGCGCAATCAGCTCGCCCTTGTTGAAGGGTTTGGTGAGATAATCGTCGGCGCCATAGCCCAAGCCCTTGATCTTCTGGTCGGGACCGGAAAGGCCCGAGAGGATCAGGATCGGCGTATTAATTTTCGCGGCGCGGAAGCGGCGAAGTACCTCATAACCATCGATATCTGGCAGCATGAGATCAAGAATGATGATATCGTAATCGTACAGCTTGCCGACTTCGAGCCCTTCTTCGCCAAGCTCGGTCGTGTCACAGATGATGCCTTCGGACGCCAGCGACAGCTCAATCGCCTTGGCGGTCGACGGATCGTCTTCCACTAACAGTACACGCATGAATCCCCCTGAGTTCGTGGTTGCCCCTCATCTTTAGATTTGATGAGGTTTACTCGTTAATTGCCGCCACGTTCTCGGAAGAAAATCAGTGAGCAGATCTTAACGCGTTAAGTGTTAATATACTATTAACGGCAGTTTTAAACAACTACAATTTTAACTAATTTGGAGGAGGGAGGGCTAGGCACTAGGGCTAGGGCTAGGGAAAATAAGAAAAAACCTAGCCCTAGCGCCTAGCCCTAGCCCTCACATTCTGTTATCTTGGTCGTGATGTCATCCCTCCGCCAACACCTATTGACCGAGCTCGACCGCCTGCCCAGCCACGCCATGACTGGCCGGGTGGTGGCGGTCAAGGGGTTACTTATCGAGTGTACGGGGATTGAGCAGGTGCTGTCCGTAGGTTCCCGCTGCAAGATTCAGGGTAGCCACTCGGCCGACCATGAAGTCCAATGCGAGGTGGTGGGGTTCCGCGAGGGTATTGCCCTGCTCATGCCCTTCGGATCGGTCGAAGGAGTGGGTTTAGGTGCCAAAGTTACCGTCGTCGCCGCCGCTTCGGCCATCGAGCCTGCGGATAGCTGGCTCGGCCGTGTCGTCGATGCGATGGGCAATCCGCTCGATGGCAAAGGACCACTGGTCAAAGGCGGCGTTCCGTACCTCCTGCGCGCAGCACCTCCTCCGGCTGCATCGCGCGCGCGCGTTGCGGGGAAACTGGATCTCGGCGTGCGCGCCATCAATACGTTCCTCACCTGCTGTCGCGGCCAGCGAATGGGAATTTTCTCCGGATCCGGCGTCGGAAAATCTATCCTGCTGTCGATGATGGCACGCTACAGCCAATCGGATGTCAACGTCATCGGCCTGATCGGCGAGCGCGGTCGCGAGGTCCAGGAGTTCATCGAAGATGATCTCGGTGAAGAAGGACTCAAACGCTCGATCGTCGTCGTCGCCACCTCGTCCGAGTCGGCGTTGTTGCGCCGCCAAGCTGCCTACACGATGATGGCGATCTCCGAATATTTTCGTGACCAGCAAAAGCAAGTGCTCACCTTGATGGATTCAGTGACGCGCTTTGCCATGGCCCAGCGCGAAATTGGATTATCCGCCGGTGAGCCGCCGACAACGAAAGGCTACACGCCGACCGTGTTCTCCGAATTGCCACGTCTGCTCGAACGCGCAGGGCCCGGCATGCCGGGTTCAGGTTCCATCACCGGATTATTCTCCGTACTGGTCGAAGGTGATGACACTAACGAACCGATATCGGATGCGGTGCGTGGGATTCTCGATGGGCATATCGTGCTCGACCGCGACATTGCCCAGCGTGGCCGCTATCCCGCCATCAACATTCTCAAATCCATCTCGCGCATGCTGCCCGACTGCAATTCGGAGGAGGAGAACAACCTCGTCATCACCGCGCGGCGCTTCATGGCCAGTTATGAGAATATGGCGGAGCTGATTCGCCTCGGTGCCTATCGCAAAGGCACCGACCCGGAAGTTGACCGCGCCATGCATTTTTATCCGCAGCTGGAATCCTTCATCAGCCAGCGTGAGAAGGAATCGTCAAACATTGAGGAAGGTTACGAACAGCTGACAAAAGTTTTGGGATTGGGCGATAAGAAACAATGAAAAGCCTCGCCACGCTGATTCGTGTGAAGCAACGGGAACTGGATGCGCTCCGCCGCCAGCAAGAGACCATGCTCAAACAGCGTGATGATTTGCACACCATCCTCGAGGGGTTGGCCAACCAGTTGGTGCGTGAGTTGAAAGTGGCGGAGAAAATGCCAGAGATGTCCCATTTTTTCGGCGATTTTGCCGCGACCATCAAGAAACGTCAGGAGGCCATGCATATGCATCTGGCCAAGGTCGAGCGCGAACTCGATAGGCTGGCCAATCAGATGCGCGAAAAATTCAGCGAAATGAAAAAATACGAACTGGCGCTTGCCGCTTACGAGAAGCGCATCGCCGAGGCGCTACGCAAGCGCGAGGCGCGCGAAATGGACGAAATTGCCATTCAGGGATTCGGTCGTGAACATGTGGTGTAGGCGGGAATCAAGAATCAGGAGTCAAGAATCAGGAATCACTTTCTTGATTCCTTTCATCCTTTCATCCTGTTTCTTCCTTACTGCCTGCCTCTCGCAGAGCAGTATCCAGTCGCGCTATGTCGCCGATCAGGGCGAATGCCAGGCGTTTGCCGAACGGAATATCGATCGATACATACCTAGGGACCGTCCAATCTCTCCTGCTGATCGCAATGCGGAAATGGTGGTGCTGTTCTCCGACTGTATGGGTAAGGTCGGCTGGCAAGTAGCCAAACCGAAGAAGGCGGATGAGGTGGCCTCCACCGCACCGTTCCCCTCGCCCAATTATCCGGCGGGCTATCCTTCGGCGGCGATGGCGCGCGAACCTGTCCCGGCAGCAGTTGCTGCGCCGCCCGCCGCAGCAAGACAGCCCGGCCAGCCCGTATCCACCGAAACCACACCGATGGCACCTTCGGGCGCGATGCCGCCGCTGAATCAGCCAGTTAATCCACCGCCCGCCGCCTATCAGCCTACGTATGGTACGGGACCGGGAAGGAATTTTTAGTGGCAGATGATGAACCGATTTACTGGCTACCTACCGCCTGTCACTTGTCATGGATATAATAAAGCGTGTTCCCACTCCGCACCCTTGCGTGTGTAAAGGTCGCGCTGGTGGAGGCGGTAATCGCCCTGTTGCCAGAACTCAATCGATTGCGGAAGTAAACGCCAACCGGACCAGTGGGGTGGGCGCGGGATGGTTTGGCCGTCATACTGTTTTTCAATCTCGGCAGCACGAGCGATAAGCGTGGCGGGCGAGCCCAGTGGCTGCGATTGCAGCGAGCCCCAGGCGCCTGCCTGCTTGTTGCGCTCGCGCGTGGCAAAATACGCATCCGCCTCCGCGTCAGAAACCGGCGTCACCGCGCCGTCGATCCGCACCTGCCGCGACAATGGCATCCAGTAAAAGCACAGCGAGGCCTTCGGGTTGGTTGTAAGTTCACCGCCCTTGCGGCTGTTGAAGTTGCCGTAGAATACGAAGCCGGTTTCATCGTGACCTTTGAGCAGGACGATGCGCGCGGAAGGCGTGCCGCCCTTCGTCGCAGTGGCCAATGTCATCGCCGTTGGCTCGGCAATGGCTGCCGTGGCTTTGGCCGCCGCCAGCCAGTCGGAAAATAATGCGATTGGATCGTTCATTTGGTTGTTAGTTGTTGGTTATTGGTTGTTCGATGGGCTAACTTCATAGCACAAACAGCTAACAACCAACAACTAACAACCAACAACGCGCAAATATGTGGACGCTTGGTGCCGATTGCGCAACACTTCAGGTATGCGCCCCAAAATTATCAGTTTGCGCCAGTTTTATTCCTCGGCGCTCGGCCACAAGGTCAAGCGCAGGCTGCGCCAGCTTACGGTGCAGCACTGGCCTTCCCATGAAGGCGAGGCGATTGTCGGCATCGGCTACACGCCGCCGCTGCTGCGCGTGCTTGAGCGCCAAGGTGGCAAACCCTCGGTGCTGATTGCCTTGATGCCGGTTGAGCAGGGGGCGATTTACTGGCCGGTCCATGCCGATAATCATAGCGTGCTCGCCGACGAGTTGCACCCGCCCTTCGCGCCAAACACGCTGCATCGGGTGGTGATGCTGCATGCGTTCGAGCATCTTGCCAAGCCGGAGGAGTTGCTGAAAATATTCTGGGAACTGATTGTGCCCGGCGGGCGGTTACTGCTGATGGTGCCCAATCGCCGCGGCTGGTGGG
>JANNSK010000108.1:0-12681 GCA_031402515.1 Alphaproteobacteria bacterium
GCACGTCTTGCAAAAAATGGTCCGCTGGCCGATAAGCTCGCCGCACAGATTTCGCGCATCCCTCCCTACTTCTCGGAAGCGACGGACCAGCATTTCGGCAGCCTGCTCGATAAGGTCGAACGCGGGATCGACACCGTGCTCAGCCGCACGCCGGAAATCAACGTGCCGAGCGCCCTGGTCGGCCACCTGCCGTCGAAGGATCTCGGCAGCTCCATGAACAACACGCCGGTCGCTGGCCAGTCGATGCTGAAAAGCACCGACGGCAGCAACGCCAAGCGCGACGGCGCCGGCAAGCAGGCGGCGGCGATTATCGAGGCGCAGGATATGGCCGAGCGCGCGCAGGCGCAGCGCATTCAGGCACAGGTGGCATCGCGTCAACAACAGCAGCGCAGTAGTAATAACCAGCAGCCGCTGCGCCAGAGCGGTACGGGACGGCAGCAGCTACAGGCAGCACGCGCGGCCCAGCAACAGAAGCCGACGAATCTTTCGACGACGAATCCGGCGATCACTGCGCCGAGCATGTCGCAGGCACAACGCCTTGCTGCCCAGCGCAATGCGTGGATCGCCGCCCATACGCGCGACAAGGAGCATGATCAGGAGAATCCCGAAAAAGCGACGAAAGCGGTGGTGCAGAAAATCGACCCGCGCTTGATTATGGGCTTTCGTAACGCGACGAATGTGAGCGGACTCGCCAACCCGCTGATGGCGACAAATACTTATTCGTATAACAACGCGCTGCGTTCCAATATCCAGAAGAACCTCATGACGCAGTCAACGCCGAAGCCACCCAAATCGGAAGCGGATAAGTCGCAGGCCGAGCAGATTAAGGCCCAGCAACTCAAAGACCAGCAGATGAAGGCGCAGCAACAGAAACCGACCTCGCCGCGCGGACGGGGGATGTAGGTTTCGTTGTTCGTTGTTCGTAAGCTGCCCTCACCCAAAATCGGCCCTCTCCCAAAATCCGAAGACGGATTTTGACCTCTCCCGGTGGGAGAGGTACGCCCGCCGCCCGTCCTCGCTTCTTTCTGCACTTCTTTCTGCACTTCTTTCTGCCAATCCGCGCAAGCGGATGCACCTCTCCCACCGGGAGAGGTCAAAATCCGTTTACGGATTTTGGGAGAGGGCATTGGGTGAGGGCATGCCGATTAAGATTATCGGGAACGGGCGAGTATGCATCCTAGCGACTAGCACGTGACTAGCACTTCTAGGCGTGGTTGCCCTCGGGCACACGCTTCGGTCCGCAGGGGCCGCCATCCAGCGAGGCGCAGGGGCTTTTCAGCACTTCCACTTTTTCAGTATCGCAGGCGGAGAGCATCAGCGCGCTTACGATCACCAGATAGGTTAGGAATGGTTTCATTAGTTACCTCTGTCTGTTGGCTATCGATGACCCGGGGCCAGCCCTAGTTTTACCGTCCGCCCCCTTCTCGCCAAGCGCATTGGTAAACTGGGCGAGCCTGCCGCCCGTGTCAAGCTGGATGTAGGCGCCGCCAAGCTCGGTCGCGATCTTCTCGATCTGCTTGGAGAAACGCTGCGCAAGATACACAAGAATCAGGAAGCTCAAAATATCCACCACATTGATCGGGAATTCGGGACATTCTGCAGTAGAACCACCCTGACTGCCTTGGGCAAGGCACTCAAACGCACCATTCCAGCTGACGGCGGAGTTGATGGTCGCCCCCGTATCGGGATTGACGAAGCGCCAGAAAGATTTGCGGATATCCGTACCTTCCGAGCTACTGAACTCCGACCAGCAAAGCTCGGCATTAAACATATCTTTGCCGGCGGTTTCGATCAGGATCAGGAAGAAGGAGAGGAAGGTGAAAAGCAAAATCGGTTGCAGCGCCAGCGTGATCAGCGCGTTCAACCATGCCATGAACAGGTTTTTGGTTTTCTCGAAGAGCAGGAAGCAGAAGAAAACCGGGCCCAGGCCAAGAAGCAGCGTGCGGGCGACGAAGGTGACCGCGTAAAGTTTCAGCGCATCCACCACCAGCATGACGAAGCCGACCGAGGCGATGGCCATAAAGCCGCCCATCATGAGGCCGAAGGGGCCCTTATCGGCCATGGAGCCTAAAATGGCGACGATGGTCTCCGGGTGGATGATGAACTCGGCAAGCTTGTCGAACTGAAAGAAGGGGGTGGCATCGGCCGGCAGCGTGCTCGGGTCCGTGTTGGTGCCGATGGCGACCACACCTTTCACCAGCTCGTCCGTACCGTCGGTGAAGAAATGCACCATCGTGCCGTTGAAGAATTCCCAGCCCGAGGGCGAAAGCAGCGTGAAAATGATACCGATTTTGACCATCCTGACCAGTACCTGGCCAAAGCTTGCCTGTACTACCCCCATGGTAAAAGCCGCACCAAAAATCACTACGGAAAGCGTGACCGCTGCCGCCACCGCGTTGCGATACGCCGTGCTGTTGACGAAGGCGTTGAACAGGTTTTCAGTCGCTTGGTTGACGATCTCTTTGATGTAGGTGTAAATCTCGCTGAGCAGTCCCGGGTTTTGGTCGGCACCGTTCGAAGTGCCGCTAAACACCGCAGCCTTACGTTCCTTGAAGTTGGTGCAGGCATCCAGTTGGGCTTGGCCCGCTGCAATCGCACCGGGGGGCAATGCAATTTGAGCGAATGCCGGATTCGGTAGGCTCGTACCTAGCATAACGAGCATGAGTGCCGCGCCGATAATCCGCTGCCATGATGTTTTCTGTTTCATATGCTTCATCCTACTCGCTTTTTCTACTGACACCAAGTGCACCAAAGAATCCATCCGCCTGACCACCTGCTTCTCTATTGCCAAGGGCCGCTGTTTGTAACGCAGCCGGTATGCGGCTGATGAATTCAGATCTGGATTTATTCTCAAACCCAGCAATCGCGCCTGCCTCCGCCGACTGCAGCGCCGCCTCCATTTTCTTCTCCTGTGCTGTCACCGCTGAGAGCGAGCCGCCCACCGCGTAGGAGCCGATAAACATTTTGGCGTAGGCCATGACGTTTTGGAATCCAACATTGACCAGCATGGTCAAGACCAGGATTTTAACGGCCTGCTTGAACATTTCGGTAAAGCCGTCCTTCGCCGTTTCATATTTTCCTCCGGCCATTTTGGTGACGTCGAGTTCGGGAAACATCATGCTAGCACAGCGGTCGTTGCCAGCGGACAAGCCTGGGATCGGGATGTTTTTCAGGAATGGATTGTTGTACAGAATGGTCTGGGCGATGCCGGAAATATCGCTGCGCCCCTGAGGGTTGCCGGTAACCGGCTTGCTGCAGAGCTGCTTGGCGTTGCGCTGACCGTCCTTCACCTGATCGTACTGGAATAACACTTCAAGGTCGGAACCCGGTTTAAGGAGTATCTTGTCGTACACCATCATGGCGAACATGACATAGGAGGTGATAATCACCGGCAGCAGGATACAGGCGAGAATCGACGACCACCATTTGTTGAAATAGGTATCAGTGACTTTCAGCAGCACCAGCGGCAGGAAAATCGGGGCAATCAGCAGCATCAGTGAGGCGTAAAGATACGAGCTGAGGAAGGCGAGCACCGTGCGCAACACCAGCGAGAACATGGTCCATAACACGCCGACGAGGGCGACAAACAGGGCCACACCGAATGTGCCGCCGAAGAAAAATCCGCCGAGCATCCCGAACACGCTGGCGGCAAGCAGCATGCTCGGTTTGCCATCCGTGCCCATGGTGAACCCATAAAGCTTACCCAGCACGCAATCGAGCTGTTTCCAAACGACGACGGTATTTTCGTCACCGTATTTGTCGATGTCGCAGTGAAGCTCGGTGTTGGAGCCGCCAATCATGTTGGAGACAATCTGCTGGGTTTCCGTCATCACCCCGTAAAGTTGCGGCACGGCGACCGTGGGAATCAATTCCAAAATCATGATCACCAGCGTGAGTTTGAGCAGCAGGAGGAAACCCTGCTTATGCACCTCGCCCTCGCCTTGCAGCACCTTGACGCCGAACATGGTAATGACAAAAGTGATGAACGCCCACACGGTCGGCATCAGCCATGCGATCATTTCACGGCTGAATTCGGCGGTGGTGTGTTCGATCGTATAGGTAATGCAGGGCACGATATAGCCGATCAGTGTGCCGCCCCTGGCCTCGGGAATCTCGCGGCAGCGGATGCGTTCGCCATTCTCGCCGCGCGTTTCGAGATTGTCTTCCGCCGGGCTGCCCGGTGGGTTTTCCTGCGCGAATGAATCGGCGCGCCACAGCGTATGGTCGGAAAAACCGGTGGCGACAAAAAACACCATCGCCGCCGCGATCATACCGATAAGTACTGGGAACTGTGGAAGATGTCGCGTCATTTTCGTCCCGTGACCAATGCGCCAAGCTGGTCGGAAAGACCCTTGGCTTTTCTGGAGAGCATAGCCTGCCCCGGCAGTTTGCTGCCCATGGTGGTGTAGAGGTCGGGCGATACGCCGAAGTCGCCGGTTAAGTCGTTAGCCATCGCCGGCACCATCGCCAGCAGGCCGTTCATCAGGAAAATGACGATCCCGGCGAAAATTACCGCCGACAACACCTCGCGCGACATCTGCTGCTCAATGCGTTCGGCGTTACCTTCCAGCGTCACCGGCGGCCCAGCTTTGCCTCGCGCCTCGGCCAGCTTTTTCCAATCGATGGAGTCGCGGTAAAACTGGATCGGCGCATCCTTGCACGCGCTGGTATTGCTGCCGCCGCCTTGCCTGTCCGTCGAGATGCCAATGATGGACAGCGGTACAATGGGATTGGCGGTGCCGGCGGCATCCTCCTGCACCGTACCGCAGCCAGGGCTGGACTCGTATTTTTGCAGCGCTACTTTGGTCGGCTTGGCGATCACGACCTGATTCTGGTCGAGATATTCGTTAAGATTAAAATTGCCGCCGCGCGTAGCCTCGCCAGCGATGCGATAAAATACCGAGTACTCACCGGAGAACATGGCGAGATCCACTGCCGAAACCGAAAAGACAACGAAGATCAGAATAATCACCGGCTGCAAGGTCATCGAGATACAGACCTTGACCCATTTGTCGAAATATTCCTTGGTAACGCGAAACAGCGCCAGCGGAATGAAAAGCGGGCCAAAGATCATCAGGAAGGTGATGGCGATATAACCGCCAAGATACGTAAACAGCGATTTAATGATGAGGAACATAAGCCCGTAGATAAAAATAAAGCCGAGGATGGCGATCAGCATGCCGATCACCGAGCTTTGCATGCTGCTGAAGAAGAAACGCAGCATCCCACGCGCCATGCCGTTGCCTTTGAGCGCGTCGTTGTACGCTTTATCGACGCCATTCTGGGCGACGTTCTGCACATCTTCCTTCTTGATGCCAATCACGCTGTCGATCACGCAATCCATGGCGAGCCATGGTCCCACCACCGGATTCCCCTCCTGCGGCGTTGTTTGTTTGCCCTCGGTCATCGATTGCAGGCACTTGATCTGGCTGTATTCAGTAATGCCCTCAGAGGGGCCACTCTGCGGAATAAATTTTACGACAGCACTCGCGGCAGCATCCATTAAATCCATGTCCCACTTATAAATCATCGGGATGTTGGCACTAAAATAGGCGACCATGGAGAGTTTGATGAGGAACACGAACGTGTCACGCCCGACTTTCTCGAGCATACCCATCGCTGCCATCACACCGTAGACGACGATGTAAAGCGTCGTGAACGCGCCGATGGCATATTGGACGAGTCTATAGAATCCGTCGAAATATATGTCGGCGACATCCATCAGCGTCAGGCGAATGCAGGCAGCAATTTTGTTGGTAATACCGGGATAATCTTGGCATTTGCTGACTTCGCGTGAGTAATCGACCGTTCCGCCAGTCGTGTTTTGCGCGTAGGCGGCGTGGGTGAAGAGCACATAAGTCGCAAGCAACAAGCATCCCATCAGCGCCAGCTTGCGCCAGTTAAGATCGACAACGGTTGTACGCAAAAACTTCAAAGCTGCTTCACCTTTTTTGTGAAAATGGGTAGCCATACGTCGGGATCGTCGCCAACCTGTTCGCGGATTTCATCGAGCAACCCTACGGTTTCTGCCCGACCGGACAGCACATGGATAATATCATCCATGCCGGATAAATCGATGCGGGCGATAACAATATCTTTGCCCTGCTTGACAAGGAAATAACGCGTTCCCGGATCGGTAGTTTTGAGGAGGTTGAACTCGCGCTCCGATAACATGAATGCTTTGCGATAGGGCTCGGTGGCTTTGGGGTTGGGCAGAAAAATCTGCGTCGAGGTTTGTTGAATCAGCGTGTCGGAGATGCTTGAATTCACTGCATCTTCTACCGATTGGGTGGCGAACACCACCATCCCATTCAGCTTCCGCAACGTTTTGAGCCAGTCCTTGATTTTTGCGGCAAAGACCTTGTTGTCGATCAGCGCCCATGCTTCGTCGAGCACGATCATGTTGGGCGTGCCGTCGAGCGACAGCTGGATGCGGTGGAACAGGTAGAGGAGCACCGGTATCAGCGTCGTTTTATTGGCGAGCAGGTTGCCCATCTCGAAGCCAAACAAGGTTTCGGAATGGAAATCGATGACGTCATTCACATGGTCGAAAATCTGGTGGTAGCGCCCGGTTGAGTGCCATTGCTTGAGGCGATTGGCGATGGTGCCGGGACCTTCAAGCCCGAAGAACGGCGCGATATTATGCAGCACGCGGTCTTCCTTGCGCAGTTTGTAGTTGCCGTCGATGGCGCGGTTGATGATTTCGAGATCCTCCGCCGTTACCGGCTCGTCGTTCGGCGAGACGAGTGCGGATATCCAATCGGCGAGGAAGGAGCGGTTCTCCATCGTGTCATCGAGCTGCAGCGGGTTGAAATGGCAGGGCTGGCCGGGATCGATGTTGGTATATTTACCCTTGAGCGCGCGCACAAAAATCTCAGCACCGCGATCCTTGTCAAACATGAACATGCGGCAATTGAACTTGCGTGCCTGAGCGCAGAGGAAGTTCATCAGCACCGTTTTACCGGTCCCCGTCGGGCCGATGATTGTGGTGTGGCCGACATCACGTAAATGGAAATTGAAGTAATAAGGTGTACCCGACGTGGTGTCGAACATCGTCACCGCGTTTCCCCAGTGATTACCGGATTCGCGGCCAGTCGGATAATTGTGCTGGGCGGCAAAGCCTGCAATATTGAGCGTATTGATTTTTGATTTCCTGCCGATGTACTCGAAGTTGGCGGGAAGCTGCGCCCAGAAACATTGCTCGAGCACCAGTTTCTCGCGCACCGGGTTAATACCGACATTCACCATCTCGGCGATCACCATTGAAATGGCGCCTTCGAGTGCGTTTAAACTATCCTCGAAACAGAGCACGGTGAGGTGGTGCTGGCCGAAGGCGATATGGCCGGACATCGCCATGTCGAGCGCAGTGTTGATCTCACCCACCTGCGATAGGGCAACATCCTGCGCCTGCTGCATGCGGCGCTGCTGCAATTGCATGGCGCCGATATTGGTCTGGCGGTTTTCGAATTGGAAGCTCTGCGAGATGACGAGCTCAATGGGCAGTTGAAGGAAGGCGTCCATGATGCCTGCCGCCGTATGTGGCGCATATTCCTTGATCGAGACAATGCCTGCATATTTGGTGCCGGTCGGCGAGCGAACTTCAATCGCGCGCGAACCGAAATAAAGGCGATTCACCGGCAGGTATTTGCTGATATCGATGGTCGGCACCAGCATTTTCTGCGTGTCGCCGGCATTGACGAGGCGACCTAAAAATTCGAGCAGTTCCGAATGCGGCCCGTATTCGGTCATTTTCGTGGTCAGCGGGCGCGCGCCGTAATCCTTGAAGGTGGCGAGCACGCGGTAAACGGCCTCCTTCAGTTCTTTATGCATTTCCTTGAGCTGAGTGGCGTCAGCCTCTTTGTTGGTTTTCGCCTCCATGGTGTTGAACAGGGTTTCGAGTTTCGCCGCGCCCTTGGTGTCCTGCTTGCGGATAATGGTGATGTAGAGCTCGTTAATGAAACTATGGCGCGATTGGTGCTTCGCCCGCCATTTATCGTCGACATACTTGGCGAATCCTGCCGGCTGAGAGCCTCCGGGATAAACGCTCTGCCGGCGGCGCACCATGTGGAAATAGAGCGCGAAGGTGCCTTCCGCCATCGACTTATACAGCGAGTTGCGCACCATTTTTTTGAGGTCGACCACGTCGTCATCCGCAGTTTCAAAGGAGAAGCCCTCGACCTTGATAATCTGCAACAGTTCGCGATTCCTGGTGATGATGGTTTCTTTATCCCAATGCGATTCGTACGGAATAAACTCCGACGCACGCACTTCGCGCCCGGCATACAGAGCCTTCGACACATGGCGGCGTTTCAGCGGTTTCAGTATCATTTAAAATACATCATACGAATTCGTGTGGTGGTAAAAACGGCGATTCCAGCTCTTATATCCGTAGCGCACGCGCAGCACCCAAAGCTCCACCGCACGCGGTTCTTTCATGCATAGCAGATAGCCGAACATGTGGATGACGATGCCGACCGGCCAGGCCAGAAAGGATTTGGTGTTGATGAACAGAATCGTCGTGATCATCGCGTTCATGACGAAATACATGTAACTCACGCCCATAATCGTGGGCGGGCGCGCGAGCCCCTGGAATAGCGGATCGGCGCGAAGACGGCCACCGGATGACATAATACCAACCTCGTTTTCCTGCTGCCGAGCGGGATTTTTGGATCGCTGGTTCCAGCGATTCTACTAATTAGTAAAAATTATACCAATAATTTACTAAAATTGCGTTAATGCCAGTGGTCAGTGGCCAGTAACCAGTGGCCAGTAAGACACTGATTTACCTAACTGAGCACTGATTACTGGCCACTGACCACTAAATTCCTATCAGCCCATGGGCGAATTCTTTGGCCGAAAAGGGCTGTAAGTCATCCGCCCCCTCACCCACCCCGATGGCGTGAATGGGGAGCCTAAACTCGTCCGCCAAGGCTACTATAATGCCCGCTTTGGCCGTGCCGTCGAGCTTGGTGACGATGATACCGGTGACACCAGCAGTCTTTTGAAACTCGCGTAATTGAGTAACCGCATTTTGGCCGGTCGTCGCATCAAGCACTTGTATCACGTGATGCGGCGCCTCGGGGATGAGTTTGCGGATGACTTTTATCATCTTCTCCAGTTCGGCCATCAGGTTTTGTTTTGTATGCAGGCGGCCCGCCGTGTCGATGAGCACGATGTTGGCTTTTTCCGCAAGCGCACGCTCGATGCCCGCATAGACCACCGAAGCCGGGTCGGAATTATCTGGCCCGCGCACGAACATTGTATTGCTGCGCTTCGCCCACTGCTCGAGCTGCTCCACTGCCACCGCGCGGAATGTATCGGCGGCGATGAGCATCACTTTTTTTCCTTCGTTTTTGTAGTGAGCAGCGAGCTTGCCGACGGTTGTCGTCTTGCCGTTGCCGTTGACACCGACGACGAGCATGATGGTTGGCGACGCGCCGAGATGCAGTGGCTTTGCGTAAGGATCCAGCCGCCCTGCGATGAACCCAGCCAGCAATGCTTTGATTTCTTCTTCGGAAATTTCTTTATCGTGCCTGCCTTCGGCCAGTTCGAGGGTGATGGCGGCAGACGTTTTTACCCCCATGTCGCTCATGATGAGTAATTCTTCGAGCGATTCGAGCGCTGCCCTATCCAGCTTGCGCTTGGTAAATACGGCGGCAATGCCCTCGCCAAGTTGCGAGGAGGATTTGATGAGCCTGGAAAATAAGTTCATGCGGCATAGGCGTGCATCGCGTCGGCACGCTGAATAGTGACGGGATGCAGGCTGCCCACAGGCATTTTTTTGGCGAGGCGTACCGGCGCGAAGGTTTCACTATGGCCGCTCAATCCGTCCTGCTCGATGATGATGTTCATGGATTTTCCTACTTGGGAGGCAAGATACGTGGCGAGGCGCTTTTCACCCGCTGCGCGTAGCTGCGCCGCGCGTTCTTTGCGCATGGCGGACGGCACTTGCGGCATGCGCGCCGCCGGTGTGCCGGGACGCGCGGAGTATGGGAATACATGGAGGTAAGTGAGATCAACTTCATCGATGAGTTTCAAGGTATTCTCGAACATCGCGTCGGTCTCGGTGGGGAACCCGGCGATGATGTCGGCGCCGAAGACGACATCCGGGCGAAGCGTGCGCACGCGTTCGCAGAATTCAAAAATGTCCTGGCGCAGATGGCGCCGCTTCATGCGTTTGAGCACCATGTCGTCGCCCGCCTGAATGCTGACATGCAGATGCGGCATGAGGCGTGGCTCCTCGGCAAGCAAGCGATATAAGTCTTCATCGACTTCGACAGCGTCGATGGATGATAAGCGCAGGCGCGGCAGTTCGGGAACGAGGCTCAACACGCGGCGAATCATTTGGCCCAAGGTTGGTTCGCCGGGTAAATCTTTGCCGTAATCGGAAACATCGACGCCGGTGAAGACAATTTCGTTGTAACCGGTCTCGACCAGCATGCGCACTTGCGCCACGATTTCGCCCATCGGCACCGAGCGCGAATTGCCACGGCCATACGGGATAATGCAAAACGTGCAGCGATGGTTGCAACCGTTCTGCACCTGGATAAATGCGCGCGCCTTGCCGTCGAACGACGCCACCAGGTGCGAGGCGGTTTCTGTGACCGACATGATGTCGTTCACTTGCGCGCGTTCGCTGTCGAGATTCAAATACGGCGCTGCCGTCATTTTTTCCTGATTGCCGATCACGGCATTCACTTCGCCCATCGCGGTGAACTGGTCGGGGCGGATCTGGGCGGCGCAGCCGGTGACGACGATGCGTGCGGCGGGATTTTCGCGCCGCGCTTTGCGGATGGCCTGGCGCGCCTGTTTCTCCGCCTGCGCCGTGACCGAGCAGGTATTGAAAATAATGGTGTCGCGCAAACCAGCGGCGAGCGCGTGGTTTTTCATCACCTCGCTCTCGTAGGTATTCAGGCGGCAACCGAATGTAATCACGTCAACGGACATGCGCGCAGACTTAGAGAAAACGAGGAAAAAGTAAAGAATTATACGACTTTAAGACCGTTCAGTCCAATCTCACCCTCGAACACATAAGCCACCGGTCCGGTCATCATGACTTCGCCTTTGCCGTCCTGCCATTCGATCTCAAGCGTGCCGCCGGGCAAATCGACGGTGACTTTGCGCCCGAGCAGTTCGCGGCGCACGCCAGCGACGACGGCGGCGCAAGCAGCCGAACCGCAAGCGAGGGTGAGGCCCGTGCCGCGCTCCCAGACAATCATTTTTATATGAGACTCGCTGAGGATTTGCACAGCGCTGATATTGGCACGTTCGGGGAAAAGCGGGTCGTGCTCGAGCTTTGGCCCCCACTCTGACATTTTGATATGGGCCAAATCGCGCACGAAGAAAATCGCGTGCGGGTTACCCACGTTGACTGCCACTGGGTCCGCGAGCAGGCCAGCGGATAGGCCGAGATGGAGCGTATTGCGCGATTCGGCGAGCGGAATATCGCGCCATTCCCATTTCGGCGCGCCCATATTCACGGTGACGCCACCATTCTCCGCGCGCACGCCAACAAGGAAACCGGTTTTGGTTTCGATGGTCGCCTGCGCCACATTGTTTTCGCCCATGACGATGTCGGCCACGCAGCGCGACGCATTACCGCAGGTGCCGATCTCCGTGCCATCGGCATTGAAAATCTGCATCAATACATCCGCCTTGCCGGATTTATGCAGCACGACAAGCTGGTCGCAACCAATGCCCAAATGCCGATTGGCCAAATGCTGCGCCATTTCCGACGTCACTTTAAGCGGCTCGGCACGCGCATCGAGCACGACAAAGTCGTTGCCGGTGCCGTGCATTTTTAAGAATCTGGTGGTCATGTGATTAGCCTACAGCCGACAGCTTAGAGCCTATAGCTAAAGCGGTCAGCTGTTGGCTGTAGGCTTTTGGCTTAATTACTAAAAGGGGATTTCGTCGTCGAGCACCGCTTCCGACACTTTGGCGCGCTGCTGCGGCGCGCTCGATGCAGCGTAATCATCGCCACCGCCTTCGCTGCGCGCACCGCGTTCGCCCGACGGACGGTCGAGCATGGTGAGGTTGCCGTTAAAGCCCTGCAGCACCACTTCGGTCGAGTATTTCTCGATACCGTCTTTGTCGGTCCATTTGCGGGTCTGCAACTGGCCTTCGATATAGACTTTGCTGCCTTTGCGCAGGTATTCCTTGGCGACGCGGGTCAGGTTTTCGTTGAAAATGACCACGCGGTGCCACTCGGTTTTCTCGCGTTTCTCACCGGTTTGCTTATCTTTCCAGCTTTCCGATGTCGCCACCGAGAAGTTGCAAATTTCACGCCCATCCTGTGTTGCGCGCACTTCCGGGTCCTTGCCCAGGTTACCTACCAGGATTACTTTATTGATGCTGCCAGCCATAGTCGTCTCCGTGTGGTTGTTATAACGTATTGAAACAGCCTGTATCGGTAGACGGTTAGCGGTTGACGGTCAACTCAATTGGCCCATATACTCACCGACCTTCTTAAACGGAAACCTAAGGAAAATATGCAGGATTTTATCTCAATTCGTGGCGCGAAACAGCACAATCTCAAGAACATCGACCTTGATTTGCCAAAAAACAAGCTGATTGTTATCACGGGCTTATCGGGTTCGGGGAAAAGCTCACTCGCCTTCGACACGCTGTATGCCGAGGGCCAACGGCGCTATGTTGAATCGCTGTCGGCCTATGCGCGCC
>JANNSK010000109.1:0-5235 GCA_031402515.1 Alphaproteobacteria bacterium
GACGGGCGTTGCGCTGCCAAGCGCAGATTTAATCCGTGCATGGGCGGCGGTGATTTCGCCCGATTTCGGGGTTTTACCCGAACCAATCGCCCAGACGGGTTCATAGGCGATCACATAACCGCCTTGGGGTAGTTTTTTGAAGGCGGAAAGTTGGGTGTCGATGACCTGTTCTGTATGGCCCTTTGCATACTCCGCGGCGCTCTCGCCGATGCAGAGGATGGGGGTGATGCCCGCCTCGAGTGCGGCGGATGCTTTGGCGGCGACCTCCGCATCCGACTCACCCATGGCGCGGCGCTCCGAATGGCCGAGGATGACGTAGGCGCACCCCAAATCCTTGAGCATCGGGGCCGACACTTCGCCGGTATAGGCGCCTTCTTTGGCCGCATGGCAATTCTGGCTCCCAAGTTCAAGCCGTGCGTTTTGCGGCAGGCCGGCCTTGGCCGCGGCAAGCAAGGGGCATGGCGGGCAGAACACAACCGAAACCGAGGCGGGCGCCATCTCCAGCGCGGCGTTGATGGCGAAGGCATACTCCCCCGCCGCCGCCTGCGTTCCGTGCATTTTCCAGTTGGCTACCAATATCGGCATGAAGGATTAATGGCAGCACACGGCGGAAGCGTCAACTGCCGCGCCGTAGACCGCAAGGGCGAAGTCGTGCCGCCACCGCCATTGGCAAACGGCTCACCATTATTTTGGAAGACCAGCCAGTACGCATCCAATAATTCCGCCGACAGGTTCGACACCTATTTTGGGGCGGCGATTCAAGTGCTACACAACCATAGGTTGATTGTCTATTCTTCCACTAGGCCATCATTTTCATGGAAGAAATAATACATGTTTTTCAATATGTTAATATTTTACCCATTCCCTAAAATTTTAGCGATATTAACGTTTTGTTAACCAAATAAGGTTACAATAAAGCATGGGGCAAAAGACCCCAGCACGCAGACCACGTCTTGAGCAACAAGACGGGGCAAGCAGGGTGGTTACGAAGGATACAGTCTATACGTTCGATGCGGCAGTGCACGAGGCATTGGGCAATATCGTCCCGGCGTTTCAGCATTCTGTCGGGTTGGATGGCGCACTGCCGAAGTCGCTCGAAGCCGTCACTGCGCGCAGCCTCGATGAAATTCTCGAAGTGATTGAGCGTAAGGCGGAGGCTTCGGCCATCGCGCGCGAGTTAAGCCGGCAGCTGAAAGGCGCGCTGGCGCAGCTCGTCCCCGGCTCGGAGCTCTACACCAAGCTGGCCGCGCTCGCCGCCGAGATCGAGGCCAGCATGGATGATCCCGCCACCGCCCGCGGACTGATCGACAAAGTCAACAGCCTCACCGCCCAAGTCGCCACCGAATCCTCCCAGCAAGCCAACCAGCAGGCCAGATGGAATGAACTGTGGGGGAAAGCCGAGAAAGCGTGGAATGACGCTGACAAGTATATCTCGCAAGACGACAAAGACAAGATGGAAGAACTTGATAAGCAATTGAAGGCCGCGATCGCTCGTGGTGACACGGCGGAAGTAGAGAGGCTAGAAAAAGCTAAAGCCAAACTCATGATTGAGACGGGTCAAAAAATCGAAGAACACGGTAAAGCAACGGGTAATAAAGAGGAAGAGGGCGCTGGTAAAACCCTTAAGGAGAAAGCAGCAGAAGCAGATAGGGAAAGAGAGAAATACAAGCCTAAGGTGGCGGACATAACACAACCGAAAGATGGCACTGACGTCCCAAACAACCGCATAGGCGAACTGTCTCCCGCTGCTGCCGGGACAAAAGACACCGACAACCCAGGACTTGTGCCGCTCTAATGACTAGGCGACCTTGCCGGACACTTCCTTGGCGATTGGCTGAGATGGTACAGTCGGGACCACTACGGATGATGTATCGCCAGCAAGTCTAATCTCTGGTGTAGAGATCGCATCAAGCAATTGTTGTTGTAGTTCCGGGGTGATATCAGAAGTTTTTGTATAGCCAACCGGTACGATACCTCGTTCCATATCAACTACCACCTGAGGAACCGGTGCCCTAAGCACACGGCTAACGTCCCTACCGAACGCGGCCAAATTACCGCGGTAATAATTCGGAAGCACTCGCTTAGCCAAATCAGGGTAACCTTCATCAAAGGCGTAATAGATGGCGGAAAGGTACCGCGAGCCGCCACCACGCGCAACGTCATCAAGATCGTCAGGTGCCCAGAGGCGCCAATTCTTGTAGAAGCCACCTTTGTATTCGTAAGGCGGCGCTGTCACAGGAAAGGCTGCATCAAAATCTCTTACCAACAAGGCATTCGATAGCTTCTCACGACCATAAGGCATAGGACTCTCCTGATGTTATTTTTCGCCTTTGCTATAGCAGAAGCAAAGGTTAATTTCATCATTTTTTTTGCTGCGTGCGGCCATAACTCGTTAGGTAGCTAACGACTGACCGACTTTTACCTTTATCTTCAGCCGTATAGACCGCAGTTAACCCTTTTCGTCTATGATGGAATGAGGCCCGACTAAGAGGCCGATACGCAGACCACGTTCGTGTTGCAACGAACGAGGCAAGCAGGGTGGTTACGAAGGATCCAGACTATACGTTCGACGATGCCGTGCATCAGGCGCTGGCCCATGTTGGCGCGGCGTTTCAGTATTCGGTCGGACTGGATGGCGCCTTGCCGAAGTCGCTGGCGCCTGCGCCCCCGCGCAGCCTTGATGATATCCTCGAATCCATCGAGAAAAAGCTTGCGGTCGGCAAGATGGCTGAGGAATTGCTGGGTAAAATCCGCAGCGCGCAGAAGGCAGCATCGAATAATCCCGATCGCATGACGGAGCTTACCCTGCTCGCCGCCGAGCTTGAAGGCGGCATGCTCGACGAGAAAACCGTGCAGTCGCTGGCCGATCGCGTCGCCACCCTCACCGCGCAGGTCGCCACCGAATCCGGGCAGGCGATGGAGCGGGCCACCGCCGAGCAGGAAATCCAGCAGATATGGGGCCAAATTCGGGAAATTGACGATAAGTTGGATGTAGAATACCGCAAAATGGCCGAAAAGGGTTATATCAGTTGGACGACCTACGAAGAGTGGAAGAAGGCGCACGATAAACTCAAAACCCTCAAGCCGGGTGATGAAGGGTTTGAGGAGGCAAACGCGGCTGTCGAAGCGGCCAACGCAAAAGTTCAGAAGGAAGTTCAGGAAAAAGCGCCGGATAGTGAGCCGGGCAAACAGAAAACGAAAGAATGGACGGAGGACAGAAAGAAGAAAGAAGATGAAATGGAAAAGGAAAAAAAGCGTAAGCCTCAATATGAAATAAAACAACCGTCATCAAATTGGTCGGGGGAAGATCGTTCACCGGAGAATTTAGGCAATATTCCGGCACCAAGTGGTGGCCAACCATCTGATAAACAGTCAGCTTTGGTTCCACTTTAGTGCAAGGATTCTAAATCCAAGATTCCTGTAATCCTTAAATCCAGCAAAAAAATCGTGTAATTAACTATTGCTTATGCTATGGCATCGCCTGTGAACTTCATCAGGAGGTGTTTTATGGCATATACTTATGAACAGATAAACGATACCCTTCGCGGCATGGATAGGGCTTTCCCATTTGATAAAGAGCCCTATTGGGCAAGAGACAATATGTATGGAAAGTCATGGAGAAAATGGGAACGAGCTGATTTGAAGATAGTGCTGGATTCAAATGGTGGAGCAAAGTATCTCTCTGGTCTTTACTACGCCCTTGAATCGGGTAGCTTCGACCCTCGCTGTCTTGAGTTGGCGAAGAGATACTTGCCAGATTCCTACCGCAATAACTTTGGTGATAGAGCGCTTATTGCTTTTGGGCACGATCTTAGCAAGACACTCCGCGCACCAGTTCCCCAGGTTATTGCTGATTTAGAGCGCGGCATTGTTCCGGTTGGCTACCAGCGCCGTTCGGAAATTTCTCCTGAATTGCAGCAGGAGTTGCTGCAAAAAATGGGTGGCGTGGCGCTGGCAGAGAATCAAACCTATCAAGGGCCGGATTCCTTGCAGCAGCAAGCCACGGAAGCCGTGAAGAACTCGGCCATCAGAGCCGCCTAAGCAAACCACGTAACCAAATCGAAAAACCCCGCCCTCGTGCGGGGTTTTTTATTGCGCCCGGGCCATGTCTGTTGGGCCGCTGACGACTGCCCGCCTGCGCCCTTGTCGCGCCGCAGCGTTAGCGAAGGCGGGTCGCGGGGTTTCTTTATCGCGCCGTAGCCCGCAAGGACAGGGGTTTTTGTGGTACGGGTTTCGGCCTAGGTGCTGAACATTAATCCTATTTTGACATTTCCCGCCAAGCGCCCTACATCTGCCCGTTCACTCGGAGAAGAATCCATGCTGAACGCGATGCGCACCAAAGCCAGCGGCTATTTTGCCAAGGGCTTGATGTTTCTACTCGTAGCCTCCTTTGCCATCTGGGGCATCGGCGACTATACGGGCGGCGGCGGCGGGCGCTCCACCATCGCCAGCGTCGATGGCGACGACATATCCCTCGCTGAATTTCAGCGCCAGACGCGATTTATCAGCCGCGCCATGCAAGAAGCCGGATTACAGAATCCCGACCCGCGCATGCTGAACCGCCAGGTCCTGCGCCAAATGCTCGAAGAGCGGCTGGTCAAGCGCCACCTCCATGCGCTTGGCATCTCGGTGGGCGATGCGCTGCTGGCGCGGACGGTGGCGGCCATCCCGCACCTCAAAAATCCCGACGGTAGTTTCAACGCCAAGGCATTTCATATCATGCTCCGCCAGCAGCAATTGAGCGAAGCGGCATTCCTCGAGCAGTTAAAGTCCGAGTTGAACAACAAAACCATCGGCGAAACCGTGTCGACCGACGACCTCATTCTACCCGAGCATTTCCTGGCCTTACAGGCCCGCGTTGCCGGGGAAACGCGCGACGCGGCGATCGTTACCATCCCCCTATCATCGGCGGCGGCCCCCGAACCGGGCGAGAAAGAGGTCAGGGATTTTTACGAACAACAGAAAGAATTGCTCTATGTGCAACCGGAACGGCGCACACTGGAATATGCCGCCATCATGCCTTCCAGCATCGATGCGCTGGTGAAAAAACAGGGCACGGCAGGCGATGCGCGCGATACGGCCATGCAGGAAATCACCAACAGTATCGAGGATGCGCTCGCTGCAGGCAAGCCGATGGGCGAGGCGCTGAAGCACACCGGATTGCAGGCCCTGCCGCGCATGCTCACCGATGTCGTCGCCGGTTCCGGTAATGACGAACTCACCAAAGCCGTCACC
>JANNSK010000110.1:0-5880 GCA_031402515.1 Alphaproteobacteria bacterium
CGACATGCGTGTGCTCGATTTCCTCGCCGATGAATTCAAAAAATCCGACGGCATCGATTTGCGCAAAGACAAGCTCGCCTTGCAACGCCTGAAAGAAGCGGCGGAAAAAGCCAAGATCGAATTGTCCTCGACTCCGCAGACGGACGTGAACCTCCCCTTCATCACGGCCGACGCCAACGGGCCAAAGCATCTCAACATCAAACTCACCCGCGCCAAGTTGGAGTCACTGGTCGAGGAACTCATCGCGCGCACCATCGAGCCCTGCAAAAAAGCGCTGAAAGACGCCGGGGTTGACCCCAAAGACATCGACGAAGTCGTGCTGGTCGGCGGTATGACCCGTATGCCGAAAGTCATCGAGATGGTGAAAAGCTTCTTCGGCAAGGAGCCGCATCGCGGCGTCAATCCGGACGAAGTCGTCGCCATCGGCGCCGCCATTCAAGGCGGCGTGCTCAAAGGCGAAGTGAAAGACGTATTGCTGCTCGACGTCACCCCGCTCTCGCTCGGCATCGAGACTTTAGGCGGCGTGTTCACCCGCCTGATCGACCGCAACACGACGATTCCTACCAAGAAGTCGCAGACCTTCTCCACCGCCGACGACAACCAGACCGCGGTGACGATTCGCGTGTTCCAGGGCGAGCGCGAAATGGCGACCGACAACAAACTGCTCGGCCAGTTCGACCTTGTCGGCATTCCTCCCGCACCGCGCGGCATGCCGCAGGTCGAGGTCACCTTCGATATTGATGCCAACGGTATCGTCAATGTGAGCGCGAAGGATAAAGCCACCAGCAAAGAACAGCAGATTCGCATTCAGGCCTCGGGCGGCTTGTCGGATAAAGACATCGAGCAAATGGTGAAAGACGCCGAAGCCAACGCGACTGCCGACAAGGAAAAGCGCGCGCTGATCGAGTCACGCAATCGCGCCGAATCGGCGGTGCACGAGGCGGAGAAAAACCTGCGCGAGCATGGCTCTCTCGTCGGCGATGCCGAGAAAACCAAAATCGAGGCCGATGTCAAAGCGGTCAGAGAAGTGCTCGAATCCGGCGACAAGGCCACCATCGATGCCAAGGTCGAGACCCTCGGCCAGTCGCTGATGAAACTGGGCGAGGCTATCTACAAAGCCCAGCAAACAGCAGGCCCCGCCGCAGATGGCGCTGCGCAGTCTGATGCCGAGGCCAAGCCCGCAGACGGCGAAGTCGTCGATGCCCAGTTCGAGGATGTCTCGGACGACGATAATAAAAAGGCGAGCTAGTGCGCGCGGGACTGGGAACTAGAGGCTGATAGTTTCTCAGTTCTTGACCCCCCAGCCCCCAGCCCCTAGACCCTAGCCTTATGGCCGAAGATTTTTACAGCATACTAGGTGCCAAGAGGGGCGCGTCGGAAGACGAGCTCAAGAAAGCCTATCGCAAGCTCGCCATGGAGTACCATCCCGACCGCAATCAGGGGAAAAAGGACGCCGAGAAAAAATTCAAAGCCATCAACGAAGCCTACGACACGCTCAAAGACCCGCAGAAAAAAGCCGCGTACGACCGCTATGGCCACGAGGCTTTCACGGGGAGCGGCATGGGTGCGGCGGGCGGCGGCGGGCCGGGCGCGGCGGGCTTCGATTTTTCGGGAAGCTTCTCCGACATTTTCGAAGATCTATTTTCCGAATTCACCGGCGGCAAACGCGGCGGCGGCGCGCGTGGTCATAACACGCCGACCGGTGCCGCGCGCGGCTCCGACCTCCGCTACAATCTCGAAATTTCGCTCGAGGATGCCTATCGCGGCAAACAACACCCGATCAAAGTCACCACCTCGGCCGCGTGCGAATCCTGCAACGGCTTGGGCGCCGAAAAAGGCACGCAACCTGAGACCTGCCCCACCTGTCAGGGCCGTGGCGCTGTGCGCGCGCAGCAGGGATTCTTCACGGTGGAACGCGCCTGCTCCTCCTGTTCGGGCACCGGAAAAGTCATCAAGAGCCCATGCAAAACCTGCGCAGGCTCCGGCCGCACGCGTAAAGAAAAATCGCTCAACGTATCGATTCCCGCTGGCGTCGAAGAGGGCACCCGTATCCGACTTGCCGGCGAAGGCGAGGCGGGATTCCGCGCAGGGCCGGCAGGCGATTTGTATATTTTTCTCTCGCTCAAAGCCCATCCGATTTTCCGCCGCGATGGCGCCAATATTTATTGCGGCGTGCCGATTAAATTCTCCACCGCGACCCTGGGCGGCCATATCGAAGTGCCGACGATCGACGGGGCGCGGGTGAAAGTCACCGTCCCCGAAGGCACGCAATCGGGCCACCAGTTCCGACTCAAAGGCAAGGGCATGAGCGTGCTGAGAAGTTCAGCGCATGGCGATATGTATATCGAAGTGCAGGTGGAAACCCCGGTGAACCTTACCAAAAAACAGAAGGATTTGCTGCGCGAACTCGACAAGGACTCCACCCATAGAATCAGCCCGGCGGCCGATTCCTTCTTCGATCGCGTCAAAGAGTTTTGGGAAGACCTCAAGGAGTAGCCCACAGCCCACAGCCAAAAGCCTACAGCTCTTTCTTGCCACAGGCACCATCGGGCTGTTAGCTGTAGGCTGTTAGCTGTAGGCCTTTCACTATGACCACCACACCCATCACCGTCGCCATCTCGGGAGCCGCAGGCCGCATGGGCATTGCGCTCATCCGCGCGCTGTCGGCGCATCCGACACTCGAGCTTGTTGCTTGCGGTATCCGCTCCGGCTCGGAATCACTCGCCATCAGCCAGTTCGAGAATGCGGGTGTGGCCTTCGCCGCCGAGCTGATGGTCGATGACCCGGCCAAACTTTACGACCATGCCGATGCGGTCATCGACTTCTCGGCACCCGAGCATGCCGCCCAGCTGGCGCAGCTTGCGACCAATGGCGGGAAGATTCTCGTTTCCGGCACCACGGGGCTTTCATTGAGCCAGAAGGAAGCCATCATTGCCTGCGGGGGGGGCGCACGATTGGTGCTTTCGGCCAATATGTCGATCGGGGTGAATCTGATGATGGCATTGGTCGAGCATGCGGCGGCCAAACTCGGCAATGATTTCGACGCGGAGGTGCTGGAAATGCACCATCGCCATAAAGTCGATGCACCATCCGGCACCGCACATGCGCTGGGTGCTGCCGTATCGCGCGGACGCAATGTGAACTTGGCGGATGTCTCGGTAAAAGTGCGCGACGGCCATACCGGTCCGCGCGTGCCCGGTAAAATCGGGTTCGCCACCTTGCGCGGCGGCGATATCATCGGTGATCATACAGTGATGTTCGCCGGTCCCGGCGAGCGGCTGGAACTCACCCACAAAGCCGGCAACCGCGACATCTTCGCCAAAGGCGCACTGATTGCGGTCGAGTGGGCCTCGCACAAACCCAACGGGTTTTATACGATGCGGGATGTGGTGAAGTTATAGGCCTACAGCCGATAGCCAACAGCTTACAGCTCGGCTGTGGCAATAAACGATGCCTCGATTTTTCTTAGCTGTGGGCTGTCGGCTGTAAGCTGTTGGCTAGCCAAGTCTCGTAAGAATCTGCTGAACAAACGCTTCTTCAACGGTTTCGTAGCGGGTTTTTTCTTTGATGGATTCGAGCGCAACGAATTCTTTTCCCGACTCTTTGAAGAAGACCGGGACGAAACCGAGTTCATCGTAACGCGAGGCGATATGCGCTTTGAGTTCCGGCTCGTGGATACGGATCGGTTTGACAAAAGTGGTGTGCCCACCGATTTCGTGTTTTTCCCATTCGCCGCGCGCGCCGAATACCTCGGCATCGATCATAGCGCGTAGCCCGTGCATGTTGTTTATCGAGTGCATAAATCACCTGTCCTTCATGCTGAAGATACAGGAGAGATGTGAAGATTTCGTTAAGAGGAGCCATGAGCCCACAGCCAACAGCTTTTAGCTATACCTAACCAATTGCTCTACCGAGCTAAAAGCTGTTGGCTCAAGGCTGTAGGCTAATCGTCCCACAGCTTCGGCTGGGGCACCGCAAAGGTCGGCGGCACGGGCATTTTGGGGCGGGGCACGTCAATCATATTGTGGGTGACGGCCATTTCCGAGCGCAGTTCGTTCGAGGGTTCGCCCTTGCCGGCGGCAAGCACCGTGCCGTATTCAGCCGGCATGAAATCCTCCTGCTTGCGCATTTTATCGCGTAGCTGCTGGAGGCTTTTGAGGGTCAACTGCAGATAGGTAAATATCTGGTCGCCATAGACGTTTTTGCCCTGGAGCAGGATCACGACTTTTTCGTTAAGCAGGGCCTCGTCGATCTCCACCGGAGTCGAATTCTTACTGAAGGCGCTGGTTTTCCATGTCGTGTTCATAGCCCGCCAGTATCTGATGTCAGGCGGATACTATAAAGGTTTATAGGGATTCTTGGAAGGTTTTTCGCCAGTTTGGGGGGCGTCGTGTCTTACTCGAGACCAAACCCGCCCACCGCCTTGGCAAACGATGCGCCCAGATGGGTGGCTGACTTGTCTTCGTTGCCAACATGCAAAAATTCGAGTTTTGGCATGTTAAAATCAACATTCGCCACGAATGCTAGATGCTGCATAATCGTGTCGCGATGCGGATGATCATTAGATATGCCGCCAATGGCCGATAGGCTCACTTCCATAGCGTCAGCGGCCCCCTTGCCGAATTTCATCAATACGTCGCCAAAATCGCTTGCTACTTGTTCGAGGGGTCCAGCCATTCGTATGCTCCTAAAGTTACTTGCCGATGCGCCTTGGGGCGTCTGATAACCAGAATAGCAAAACTTCCCTAACAAATGGTTAACAAATTAACTAAATATGTAAAATACTGTGGATAAAAGTTACTTTTTTGCCCCCTTATCGAATCATCAAAACTTGCCTAAGTATCTGATGATTATATATATTATGGATTTTATTGGTGGCGCGCCATTCTGGCGAATGCCAGAATGACGAGACTATAACTCCGTCCCGCCCACCGTCATGCCGGAGATAAGAAGCGAGGGCTGGCCAACGCCGACAGGAACCGATTGGCCCGCCTTGCCGCAGGTACCGATGCCGGGATCGAGCATCATATCATTGCCGATGGCCGTAATTTTTTGCATGATTTCCGGGCCGGAGCCGATGAGCGTGGCGCCTTTAATCGGCGCGGTGATTTTTCCATTTTCGATTAAATAGGCTTCCGTGGCGTTAAATACGAATTTTCCGGAAGTAATATCCACCTGCCCACCGCCGAGATAGGCCGCGTAAATTCCCTTCTTCACCGAGGCAATCATCTCCTCTTTCACCGCCGAACCTCCAAGCATGAAGGTGTTGGTCATGCGCGGCATCGGCATATCGGCATAGCTTTCGCGCCGCCCGTTACCGGTCGCCGCCACGCCCATCAACCGCGCATTCATGCGGTCCTGAAGGTAGCCCTTCAGGATACCGTCTTCGATCAGCACGTTGCGCTGCGTGGGCGTTCCTTCATCGTCAATCGTCAATGAACCGCGACGATTCTCGAACGTACCATCATCCACCACCGTCACACCTCTTGCCGCCACCTGATCGCCGATGCGGCCGGAGAATGTCGAGGAACCCTTGCGATTGAAATCGCCTTCAAGCCCGTGGCCAACTGCCTCATGCAGCAGCACGCCGCACCAGCCGGCGCCGAGCACGACCGGAAATTCGCCGGCGGGCGCGGGCTTCGATTCAAGGTTGACGAGCGCTTGGCGCAGCGCTTCATCCGCGGTTTTTTTCCAGCCTTTTTCCGTGAGCAATGCATCGTAGAGGAACCTGCCGCCAGCGCCGCTTGAGCCGGTTTCCATGCGCCCGTCTTTTTCAACGACAACATTGATGGATAGCCTGACCAGCGGTCGTACATCGGTCGCTGCCCGCCCATCGTCGCGCATGATATGGATGATCTGCCAGCTTCCGGCAAGACTCGC
>JANNSK010000111.1:0-10327 GCA_031402515.1 Alphaproteobacteria bacterium
CGCCCCGATATTGAGGCAATGGTTAGCGATACGGGTGAGCTCACAAAACACGACGCGCAGGTATTTCGCACGCAACGGCACTTCGCAATTGAGGAGTTTTTCTACCGCCAGCGCGAAGCAATGTTCCTGATTCATCGGCGAGACGTAATCCAGCCGATCAAAATACGGCAACGCCTGCAGGTAGGTTTTATACTCGATAAGTTTTTCCGTGCCGCGGTGTAAAAGTCCGATATGCGGGTCGGCCCGCATAACCACTTCACCGTCCATCTCGAGCACCAGTCGCAACACCCCATGCGCCGCCGGATGCTGCGGCCCGAAATTCAGCGTGAGGTTTTTAATGTCGACCTGGTTTGCCATTACACTGCCACGTCCTCTAAAAATCGATGCATGATATAGATGTCTACATAGCCATGTTTTGCGTGCTTATAGGATTTCGGCGAGATGCCAATGATTTTGAAACCCATGGATTCCCAAAGCTTAACCGCATCCGTATTGGTCGAGACGACATAATTAAATTGCATCGACAAGCAGCCCTGCCGCTTGGCTTCGGCCAATGAATGCAGACACATGGCCTTGGCAATCCCCTGCCCGCGATAGTTTTTATCGGTCATGTAGGCGGCGTTCGCCACATGCGAACCAAGGCCGAAATGATTCTTACGCAGCGAATAGGTGCCGACGATTTTGCCGCCATCCTTCACCACAAACGCATCCGTATGGTCATAGTTCTTGGCCTGCTGCATCCAGATTTTATGCGCCAGCTCTTCAGTGGTATCGGGCGCATAAGAATAGGTGTCGCCGCCCGCGATCACATCGCGGAAAATAGCCCAGATACCGGGCCAATCTTTCTCCGTAGCGGCGGCAACTTCCCATTGAATGGGTGCGGTTTTCTTCATCGCCATGTTCATGATACCTTCTTTGTTTTCTCGTCACCCGGCAGGCCGTAATCGGCGCCCTCCCACGGCGAGAGGAAATCGAACGAACGGAAGGCTTGCTGCAATTTCACCGGCGCGTAGACCACGCGTTTTTGCTCGGCGTCGTAATGCATTTCGACATAGCCGGTCAGCGGGAAATCCTTGCGCTGCGGATGGCCGTCGAATCCGTAATCGGTGAGAATACGGCGCATGTCCGGATGGTTGGCGAAAAATACGCCGTACATGTCCCACACTTCACGCTCGAACCAGTTGGCGGATGGATAGACATCGTTGACGGAGGGCACCAGCGTTACTTCATCCACCATCAACTTCACACGCACGCGGCAGTTTTTGGTGAGTGACAGCAAATGATAGGCAACTTCGAATCGTTGGGCGCGTGAAGGGTAATCAACGCCGCAAATATCCATGAGCTGGACGAAATCGCATGCTTCATCGTCACGCAAATACGTCAACAATGGCACGATGTGCGACGCATCCGTCCAGACGACAAGCTCACCTTTTTCGATTTCCCAACGTTTCACACGGTCGGAAACCGTGTTGGCAATTGTTTGGCCTAAATGCTCCAATGAGTACGTCATCCGCGCCTCATGATGCTCGAGGTGCGGCGGATTTTTCGTTGCAGTTGCAGGATGCCGTACATCAGCGCTTCCGCCGTCGGCGGGCAGCCGGGCACATAGACATCGACCGGCACGATACGGTCGCAGCCGCGCACGACACTATACGAGTAATGATAATACCCACCGCCATTGGCGCAGGAACCCATCGAGATGACCCAACGCGGCTCGGCCATCTGGTCATACACTTTGCGCAAGGCAGGCGCCATTTTGTTACATAATGTTCCCGCCACAATCATGACATCCGATTGACGTGGTGATGGGCGAAACACCACGCCGAAGCGGTCCATGTCATAGCGCGAGGCCGCCGCATGCATCATCTCCACCGCGCAACAGGCAAGGCCGAATGTCATCGGCCATAGCGATCCGGTGCGCGCCCAGTTGATGAGCTTGTCGAGATTGGCCACGATAAAACCTTGATCGGAGAATTCCTCAATCGCCCGATTCAATACCGCATCCTGCGCCGAGCCTGCGGCCAATACCTCCGGATGCTGGTGGGTGATGATATTTTTCACTCCCACTCCAACGCTCCCTTCTTCCATTCATAGATGAAGCCGACGGTGAGGATTCCCAAAAACAGCATCATCGACCAGAAACCGAAGAGTCCGATATCTTTCAACGCCACCGCCCAGGGGAACAGGAAGGCGACTTCGAGATCGAAGATAATAAAGAGGATGGCGACGAGGTAAAATCGCACATCGAACTGGCCGCGCGCGTCGCCGAATGGCTCGAACCCGCATTCGTAAGGGGAATTTTTCTCGGCATCCGGCCGCCTGCGGGCGACGATGAACGGCAAGATCAACATCACAAAAGAAAGGCCGACAGCTATCCCTAAAAACACGAGAATCGGGAAATAGGACTGTACGACGGAAGCCATTGGCAAACCTACATGTTAGCTTGCCCGCTTATAGCACGCCGCCGCCTGCCGAGAAGTAATTTTTGGGAGTTTTACCTGTGTGTGAATAAATGGTGGCTTGGTGTGATAAAGCTGCGCGTTACAGTCACTTAGTTTATACTTGCCAGTGCTGGCGTTTGTGGTTATAGCCTCTCGTCTTCGACGTAAACCGGGTATCCGGGCGATTAGCTCAGTTGGTTAGAGCATCTCGTTTACACCGAGAGGGTCCGCGGTTCGAGTCCGTGATCGCCCACCATCCTCGGGTACGCTGCGAAGAAGGAATATTCCGCAAGGAATTGCGGGGGTGTAGCTCAGTTGGTTAGAGCGCCTGCCTGTCACGCAGGAGGCCGCGGGTTCGAGTCCCGTCACTCCCGCCACTTCTTTTCGTCAACGTATTCATTTTTCCAAAAAAGATAAGTGGCAGAAATTGCTTCGACGAAATTTATTTTTGTTCCGTCATCAGAGCGAGCAATGGATTGAGGCCCAATACCATGCAAATCTACATTAGCGACATCATCTACAGAAGCCCAATCATCAAAAGTTAAGCTAGCCGCACTAGTCTCCACTGTTAACTGTGGTGTTGGTTCGCGTACCTCAAAATGCTTAAAATTATTGGCCAAATGGCGTACCGTTCTGATTTCCGCCTTTTCTTTGTACTTTTTCTCTAAAAATTGTCCCGGATTCTCTTTGAGGGCTGCAGCAATCCAATCGGCCAACTGGTTCAATGACACGCATGCATTAAACGCCAAACGTAAATCGCCTTGGCTTTCATAGAAAGCATGAAAATTAGGTGTGACAATCAGTTCAAAAAATTGGCGGGGAGAAGTTATTGAGTTTTGCATGGCATTAATATTAGCACGCTATGACTTAAAAAACAAAAGCGGCGCGCTGGACTATATCCGCTTCTCCGCCACGGCCTTGCGCAGCAGCGCGTTGAGACGCGTCTGCCAGCCTTTGCCGTTCGCCCGCAGTGCAAGCAGCACTTCGCGGTCGAGACGCACGGTGACTTTCTCCTTCGGATGCTCGACGCGCGGCCTGCCGATGCCGCGCCGTACCGCATCGCGTAACTCCTTCGGTAATCCGTCGATGCCGTGCATCCACGGTCCCATGGCATCTAATTCAGCAGCAGTAAACGGACGATGTGGATCAATGGTTTTGCGTTTTGGTTTCTTTTTCATATTTCTCCCTTTCTCTGGCGTTGGCTTTACGAAAACTAATCGGACGCAGCACTCCATCACGCCCTGTCCAAATAAGACAATGCAGCCGATTGTGGCGCATACCGTAAGTCACGAAACGTAGCTCCCCATAATCAGTGCGGCTATCATCGCTCGTGATGGCGGTGCTCCACTCCAATGCCTCAATATCGTCAAAGCTAAGACCGTGCTTGGCGATATTGACCCGATTCTTTTCTGCATCAAAGCGTCGCATCACACCCTCATTTGTACCGACAAAAACTCGAGAATGCAAGGATTATCTGTACCGACATAAAGCCGCCAGCCAGCCACCAAAAACAAAAGCGGCGCGGATGAATTCACCCGCGCCGCTTCTATTTAAAAACAATCGTAATTAAGCAGCTTTGCGCTTGTTGACGACGTCTTTCAACGCTTTGCCGGGTTTGAATTTCGGCTGGGTCGAAGCGGCGATTTTGATGGTCGCACCCGTGCGTGGGTTGCGGCCTTCGGTCGCTTTGCGTTTAACGGTGGTGAACGTGCCGAAACCAACGAGGCGTACTTCTTTGCCTTTGGTCAGCGAGCGCGACACCACGTCGATGAACGTATCAACAACTTCAGCGGCTTTGGCTTTGGTGAGTTCGCAGTTATCCGCGAGCTCAGCGATCAGTTCGTTCTTGTTCATAGGTAACTCCATAAATGAAACAGATGAAAAACAGAATCGTGCCAAGCGAAGGATACCTTAGCGTTTGCGAACATTACAAAAAAAGAAACAAACGATTTCGTTTTTCGATGCTCACGGTATTCGCTAGGGTTTGCCTAGTCACTTGCGCCATGACGTTAAGCACCATTCATTTTTTCTGGCAACAACAAAAGTGAATAAATGGCGGAAACATTACGCACACAGACGAAATTCTTTTGCTTGATTCTTTTGTCAACGCCGTGCAATTTCATTTTTGTACGTTAAGTGTCGCCGCGAATACATTGAAAAGCACTAGGAAATCTGCCGCTTTGCAGGGAGCATGCCAAGTAGGGGGTCCGTCAAAAAATTCGGGATTACCGAGAACAGCATCAGTGGATAATAGAGTCGGCGCGGGAAGGCAATCCGTCCACGATTGCGCGCAAGACCACGCTGAATGCGTTTTGCCGCCGCTTCCGCCGACATGATGAACGGCATGTGAAAGCGATTGCGCAGCGTCATCGCAGTGACAATCCAACCGGGACAGACGACATTCACTCGCACGCCGCGCGGTGCCAGAAATCCGCGCAGCGCTTCACCGTAATAACGCACGGCGGCTTTGCTGGCGCTGTAAGCGGGCGCCTGCGGCAACGCGCGAATACCGGCGACGGAGGAAATAATCGCCACCTGTCCGTGCCCGCGCGCCACCATACGCGGCAGCAGCGGATGCACGGTGTTCAGCACGCCCGTCACATTCGTTTCGAATATCGCCAATGCCTGATCTTCGCTTTCCAGCTTCCCGCTGAAATTTCCCGCCGAAATGCCCGCATTGGCGACGACAAGATCGACCGCGTGCGACTCATCAAAATGGATAATGAATGCAGAAAGCGCCGCACGATCGCGGACATCAATCAGCGCCGTATGCACGACAGCGCCCAGCTCGCGGCAGGCTTTCGCCGTTTCTTCCAATCGCACCGCGTGGCGACCAGTTAACCCCAATATCGCATCCGGCGAGGCATAAGCCTTCGCCAGCGCCGCTCCAAGGCCGCTTGAAGCGCCGGTGATGATGATGGTTTTGGGGTTGGACATCGCTTACAGCCGACAGCTGACAGCCAACAGCTTGTCATGAGTTACGGCAGAGGCTGTAAGCTGTAGGCTCATGGCTGTAGGCTGTATGGCGGGCAATTGAGCCCTTTCGGCGAGGCACTAAAAATTTCGTAACCGCTTGCGGTAACGCCGATGGAATGCTCGAATTGCGCGGAGAGGGATTTGTCGCGCGTCGTTACCGTCCAGCCGTCGTGGCGATTTAATATGGTAGGCGCTTTGCCCGCGTTTATCATCGGCTCGACGGTGAAGAACATGCCTTCTTGCAATTCCACCCCCTCGCCCGGATTGCCGAAATGCATGATATTCGGCGCGTCGTGGAACACTTTACCCAAACCATGCCCGCAATACTCGCGCACCACAGAATAACCGAATGACTCCGCATAGGTCTGGATCGCATGGCCGATATCACCGGTCGTGCTACCCGGTTTGACGGTTTCGATACCCTTCATCATGGCCGCGTAGGTCACTTCGGTGAGTTTTTTCGCCTTGATGGGCACCTCGCCCACAAAATAGGTGCGACTGGTATCGCCATGCCAACCGTCCACAATCACCGTCACGTCGATATTCACAATATCGCCGCCGTTCAGTTTGCGCTCGTCAGGGATGCCGTGGCAGACCACATGATTCACCGAGGTGCAGATGGATTTGGGGAAACCGCGATAACCGAGCGGCGCCGGAATCGCACCTGCCGCAATAATTTTACCGTGGCAGATATCGTTGATGTCGTTGGTGCTGATACCCACCCGCACCACATCAACCATATCATCAAGGATACTGGCGGCAAGTTGGCCCGCCTTACGCATGCCGATAAAGTCGGTAGCGGTGTGTATTTTGATCGAGCGCGAATCGCCCATATCGTCATCTTCCTGTGGCTGTTGCATAGGAAGTATGTAGCCTGCGCCGCAATGGCTGGCAACAGCTTGCGAAAAAACAGCCGGCCGGCCTAAATCACGAGTTCCGCGCCGGATTTCAATTGAGGCAAGCGGGGCGTTTCCACCTCATTCATATTGGAAGAAACTCCCTGGAGGGCAGCAAGAGAAATGGGCTGATCGCCTGCGGTCCGGGTCTCCTCTGCTCCATGCTTATTCAGGGCTTCCCCAGCGTATCTGGCTCTTAGCTGGCGGGCGGTTGCCTCCAGCTGCTGGCCAACCGCTGTGTCAAGAGCCCGCCTGACGTTATTGATGGCTCCCTGTGCTGAACCGTGATCTTCGGTCCACTCGCTTTGTATTCTAATGGCGCGATAATTATCAAAGCCTATGAGCAGAGCGCACATAAGATCCGCATTCCTCTCATCCTTGTAGGGCGTTTCTTCATCTCCACCGAGAAGTTTGCGCAAAAGATCATCGTACTTCACAAAAACATGCCCGACTTCATGGGCAATGGCTTCCTTGGTGTCCATGTTATCGGCATAAACCCATCTGCCGTAAAGGTATACCGTGTTGCCCATTGCTCCAGCGTCGTCCGGAGCGTAAGGATCCCACTCCAGCCGCACATTATTTAACTCTCTGGGGCGCCATTCTGGAAAGTTTTCGAAAATTTTATTCAGCATGTTGGCGTAGCGGTCGGCCATCGCATCCAACTGGACCAATCTTCGCTCGTAACGGCTGGTTGGCTCTTCCGTGCGTCGTCTCTTCGCGGAACGCTCCTCATCGTCGTCGGCAAAGAGAGTATCATCCGATTCTTCATCATCCCTGGCAAACGGCATCACACCCCTCGTTTATTTTATGTACAAGATGGTTTAAGTATAACAGAACCCATTGCTGCCGTGTGTGAAGCTTTGATGACATGTCGCATACCATGCACCTGATAATTCAGTGAATTAGCTGGAACGAAACTGAATATCCCTGACTTGCGGCTTTGTGCCTTACCCTTTATGAAAGCCCCATGACCATCACCGCCTGTCTCATTATTATCGGCAATGAAATCCTGTCCGGCCGCACGCAGGACAAAAACCTCGCACATCTGGCGGTCAAGCTGAATGAGGTCGGTGTACGACTCGTCGAAACCCGCGTCATTCCGGATATCGAGGACACCATCATCGCCACGGTGAACGAATGCCGCGCCACGTTCGATTATGTATTCACCACCGGCGGCATCGGCCCGACGCATGACGATATTACATCCGCCGCCATCGCTAAGGCGTTCGGCATAAAACTCCATCGCCACCCGGAGGCTGAGGCAGCTCTGCGTGCCCATTATAAAGGGGCGGACCCCATCAACGCCGCCCGCCTCAAAATGGCGGACGTGCCGGATGGTGCCGAACTTATCCCCAACGCTGTCAGCGCCGCGCCGGGATTTCGCATCGGCAATGTATTCGTGCTGGCGGGCGTACCCGCCATTATGCAATCCATGCTTTCGACGATATTACCGATGCTTAATGGCGAAACCCCCATCCAATCGCTCAACCTCACCACCGATATCCGCGAAGGCACACTGGCCGACGGCTTAACGGACATTCAACATAACTTCCCCGATGTCGAAATCGGCAGCTACCCCCACTTCAATAAGGGAGAACTCTCCACCACCCTTGTTTTCTCATCACCAGATGCATCACGTAACGCATCCGCCCTTAAGGAAACCGAGGCGCTTATCAAGCGGTTGGGTGGCAATATTGTTGATCATCACACCCCTTGACCTGCATCAAATCAGACATGCCATCGCCCCGATAATAATGGCTTGACGGCACAAGTGAGAATGATTATCAATATCGTCGCATTGAGAATAGTTCTCAATAAATTGAAACTAAGGAGTTCCATATGAAAACCAGTTTTTTTGCAGCCATGATTGCGGCCAGCACCCTGTTCGCCAGCACCGCTGCCTATGCAGATGACTACATCCTCACCGTCAAGGACCACGCCTTCTCGCCGAAGGAGCTCACCATCCCCGCCGGGCAGAAAGTAAAACTCATCATCAAAAACCTCGACCCCTCGCCCATCGAATTTGAAAGCTACGAACTCAACCGCGAAAAAATTATCGCTGCTAACGGCACCGGCGTCGTATTCGTCGGCCCACTCAAGGCGGGCAGTTACCCGTTCTTCGACGAATTCCACATGGACACCACCAAAGGCACACTCATCGCCAAGTAAGGGATTTATATGCTCTCCACCGCCATCGTTATTTTTCGTGAAACTGTTGAGGTCGCACTGATTCTCGGCATCGTGCTCGCCGCTACGCGCGGCCTCGCCGGGCGCATGAAATGGATTTGGGGCGGCTTTGCCGGCGGTGTTGCGGGCGCTGGCATAGTGGCGTTATTTACCGAAACAATTTCCGCCGCCGCCCACGGCGTTGGCCAGGAATTCTTCAATGCGATGATTTTATTCGCCGCCGCTATCGTCATTGGCTGGACGGTGCTGTGGATGCATACGCACGCGCGTGAAATGGCGGCGCGCTTCAAAAAAATCGGCCAGGAAGTCGTGGAAGGCCGCACGCCGCATTACACGCTGGCGCTGATTATATGCCTCGCCATGCTGCGCGAAGGCTCGGAAACCGTGCTGTTCATCTACGGTATGATGCTTTCGGGACAGACGGCCTCTTCCATTATCATGGGCAGTGCGGTCGGCGTCACGGCCGGCATCGGCGTCGGCGTGGCGCTCTATTACGGGCTGCTCAAACTCTCGACGCGCCATATGTTCCGCGTCACCACCTGGCTGCTGGTGGCGCTCGTCGCCGGCCTCACCGCACAGGCTGCAGGTTTTCTCTCGGCTGCCGGACATTTCGGCAACCTCTCAGAAACAGTTTGGGACAGCTCATGGCTATTAGCCGATAACAGCATCCTCGGAAAAACATTGCACTCGTTAATTGGATACACCGCCCACCCTACGGAGATTCAACTCATGTTTTACGCTGCTACCTTACTCACACTCATCACTTTGCTCAATGTTACCGGCCGCAAGACCCATCGTGCGCCCGCCACCGTAGCGGCGATGCTGCTGCTCGCCCTTACCACCTTCACGCCACGCGATGCGCTGGCGATTGGCACCATTTCATCACCCAACGTCCATGAAGGCGAGATGGAACTGGAATACAAAGGGAGTGTTACTTTCGACGATAACGATGCCAAGGATGATGATCAAGACCACGAACTGGAGGCTTATTATGGATTCACCGATCGATTCAAAGGCAGTGTTGAACTTAAATTTGAAAAAGGCCCCCACGAAGATCTGAGTGTAAAGGCATTCGAACTTGGCGCCTATTTTCAGTTCTTCGAAGCCGGCGAGTATTGGATGGATAGCGGCATCAAGCTGGCGTATGCACACGCTATCCACGACAGCGATGCCGATGCGGTTGAAGCCAAGCTTCTGCTTGAAAAACAAACCGCTGATTTTGTTCATCGCGCCAACATCAAAGTCGAAAAAGAAGTCGGCAGCCATTCCGAGAATGGCGTTGAAACCGGCATCGACTGGGTATCGCGCTACCTCTACGACAAAAGCTTTGAACCCGGCATCGAAGTCCGGAGCAATTTTGGCAATAGCGACGACAGCCCCTCTTACAGCGAACAGAAGCACTATGTTGGACCTGCCGCCTATGGCGAGTTCGGCCATGGCTGGAAATACCAGAGCGCTGTGCTGTTCGGCGTCAGCAATGCCGCAGCGGATGTCGCCGCCCGCTGGATGATCGAATACGAATTCGCGATCTAGTCCGTCCAAAGCCCTGATTGCAATTCGTGGGATGGCTGCTAGAGGTGGCAGTGGATGTCCCCGTGGCGGAATTGGTAGACGCTGCAGACTTAAAATCTGTTTCGGGTAACCGAGTGCCGGTTCGATTCCGGCCGGGGGCACCATAATAAATTAGGGGCTATACCATCTAAGGCGGTCTGCTAGGATGGAAGCATGTACGCGAGAAGAAGCCGCCTAACACCGAGACAGCAGGGCAAGCTGATCGAGCATTTTGTGCTGGGCGCGACAGCGCGCGCAGCATCGGAAGTAGTGGAC
>JANNSK010000112.1:0-28642 GCA_031402515.1 Alphaproteobacteria bacterium
TACCCGAAGGCGGCCTGCTCGGCCTTAACGACGGCAACCGCCTGTGGATGAACGGTCCGGCGACGGTCAGCGCCTCCGGCTCGGTAACATTGACGCGCGGCGGCACGTTGCAGACCAATCAAGGAACGCTGATTACGACCTATCCGAACAACACCACGCTGAACCCTAATGCGGTGATGCCGGTGGTATTCAAGATGAATGAGAGCGTGGCGATGCCTGCGGGCTACACTGCCCCCACCTCGCCCAACGCGAAAGTGCGGCTACCGGTGGTGGTGAAGTAGGACGATGATTTGATAATCAAAAAAATGCCCTCACCCAAAATTCGCTAAGAAGCGAATTTTGACCTCTCCCGGTGGGAGAGGTAGCCCAAGGGGCAAGGCCTGCTTCACTTGCTTACCTCTCCCACCGGGAGAGGTCAAAATCCGTCTTCGGATTTTGGGTGAGGGCATTCGAATCATCCATTCATCGCATCAGCGCAAAACCAAATACTCCTCCGCCGCCTTCAGCCCGGCAAGGTCGCCGACATTGAGCCATGCGCCCTCATGTGTCACGGCACGCATACGGCCATACCAACCATCCTGCTGTCGGCGCTGATCCCATAATACACTCAGTGAAAATGCTCCGGTGGGCGCATGCTTGAACACACGCGGGTGGATGATTTCAACACCGGTGAATATGGTCGGCGCATCTTCGCCTGCAGCCGGGCGGCGCAAACGACCTTTTTCATCCACCACAAAATCGCCATTACCGCTCCAGCCGATGGCCTGAACGCGCGGCACCACAAGCATCAAGAAATCGAGTGTATCTTCCCACTCTTTTGCCAATTGACTGAGCGGATGGGTTTTCTGTGCAGGGAAAACTGCATCGCTATTCATGGCGACGAACGGCGCCTCGCCCAATAACGGCAAAGCTTTGACAATTCCGCCGCCGGTTTCAAGGGGGGCGGGCACCTCGCGCGAAATGCTCAGTTTTGGTTTTTTCCGCCGCGCAAGATATTCCTCCAACTGCTCGGCACGATAGGAGGTATTCACCACTGCCTGCGCAATGCCAGCACCTGCAACCCAGTCTAGGCACCAATCGATGAGTGGCTTCCCCGCCACCTGAATAAGCGGTTTAGGGAGCGCATCCGTAAGCGGCCGCATGCGTGTGCCGAGGCCAGCCGCTAACACGATGGCGTGCCCGGGCATCATACAATGCCCCCTACCGAAACATCCGCTTTAAACACACTGCGCCATGCTGCGGGCACATGCGCATCAACGAACTGACGGATGGGCAGAAGGGCTGGATGCCTCAGATCGTACAAAAAATGCTTCCATACGCGCGGGAGATACTTCAGGTAGTGCGCCTTGCCGTCGCGCACGCAGAGTCGGGTAAAAATCCCGATGATCTTGGCGTTGCGTTGGGCGCCGAGCACGGCATAGCGCACAGCGAAATCGCTTTCGGTTCCGAGCGCAGTGGTAAAATGTTGGTAACAGGCGCTCACCGTTTCCGCTTGCACATCACGCCGCGCATCTTCGAGCAACGACACGATATCATAGGCCACATCGCCCCATAAGGCGTCCTGATAATCCAGCATGCCGACCGCTTTATGGCCCGCGCGATCTGCCAGCCACAGAAGATTATCCGCATGATAATCGCGGTGGACCAAACAGGATTGCTGAAGCGGTTCTTTGGCAATGATGGCCTGCCACAACGCCAGATACTCCTCGCGTAAACCGCGAGCTTTCTCGATGCCTGTGATCTGCGGCAGCAACCATTCGGCAAAAAGCCCTACCTCACGCAGATACACGGCCATGTCATACGATTTTAATTCGTGCGCCCAGTGTTTCTGTACAACGGATGCCCGCGCGATGGCGATCAGCGCATCCGTCGCTGCCATATAGAGTTCCTGCTCACGCGACGGGTCGGCGGCAAGCAACCTAGTGAATAGCGTATCGCCCAAATCTTCGAGCAAAAGGAAACCTTCCGCCTCGTCCGCCGCGAGGATTTTCGGCACGCTGATGTCGCATACAGAAAGCCGCGCGGTGATATCGACGAAGGGCCGAATATCCTCCCATGGCGGCGGCGCATCCATCAGCACCGCGCGCTGATTTTTGTGGTCGACGCGCTCGTAGCGGCGAAAAGATGCATCACCGGCGAGTGTGCTGCGCACTGCACCAGACCAGCCAACGCGGACGAGAAACTCGTCCATCTCCTTGCCGCGTTGGGGGCGTTTGCTCATTTCATCCTCGTCATGGTCACCGTGCGAGAACCATCTTTCGTCAAGCGGAAAGAAAGCGCAAGCGTCACCGCACTCGCATCCTGCAATCGTTCGGGCCATTCGATGAGCGTGAGGCCGTTATACGCCTCATCCAGCCCCAATTCGGCCAATTCGCGCGCATGTTCGATGCGATATAAATCGTAGTGATACAATTCACACGGACCATCGCTCAGTGTTACCGGATAGGTCTGTAACAAAGTGAATGTCGGGCTGGTGACGTTCGTGCCGCCACCCAGCGCTTCGACTAAATACTGGGCGAAGGTGGTTTTTCCCGTACCGAGATCGCCATGCAGCGCGATAACATCACCGCGCCGCAGCGATGGGGCAAGCCTTACCGCCAGCGCGCGCGTGTCGCCAAGTGAAGCAAGCACGACGGTGTCACTCACGCTCATCCATCCACATCATCTGAATGGCCTCGAGGATTTTTTCGTTGCAACCATTCGGGTCGCCCTTGAAATCCGGTAGCGCCAGCACCCATGCGCGCAAATCGGTGAAGCGCAGGTTGATGTTATCCGCATCCGGATGCGCTTCTTCAAGGGCGATGGCGATGCGCCTGCTGTCGGTCCAGTTCATGCGCCGTTTTTGCAGTAGTTACCCCCCGCAATCAACAGGATTCTGATAGCGCTTGCATCCGGTTGTATTTACACGATGATGCAGCATGAATACGTCTATGTTCTTGCACCGAAGAAATATCTTCCGCGCCTCCCTTTTGTGCGCCATTCTGATGGCGTCGCAGGCCTTTGCCGCGCGTGGTTACCAGCGTTTAAGCTTTACGTTTGATCAGCCTGCACAGATGAAAATCTTAGCATCGGGTAATCAACTGGTGCTCGATTTTACCCAGCCAGTTACCCTGTCGCCCGCACAGATGCGTGGCAAACTAGGTCCCCACGCGACCGATGTGACACTCGGTAAAGACGGAAAACAAGTGATCATCACGCTGGATGCATCCTATCACACACGCCAGTTCGTCAGCGGCAATACGGTCGGGCTCGATATCTTGACCGGCAGTGCGGGAACGCCTGCAGCCGGTTCTCCGATACTCACCACCAAGCAGGAACCGGAAGCGAAGCTGGAAACGGAAGTACTGCAGGAAGTAGCAAAGCCTGCACCACCCATCCTGACCACAAAAGAGGAACCACAGCCATTTGCGCCAGAACCCAAAGCAGCTATCGAGCAACCGACACCACCAGAAGCACCCACGGTACCAACGCCGCCGGCAGCGCCCGCTGTCGTCGCCAGCGAGGAACCTGTTACTGCTGAGCAACCCGCAGAGACAACACCTCCTGCCGCTGCTGAAGAATCAGTCTCAACTCAACCGCTAAAAGCACCCGCTTCAACGGACGATTTCCTGGTCACCGCGCACGCTTCCGAAATCGGCACCTGGATTAATTTTCCGTGGACTACACGTGTGGCAACCGTCGTATTTGAACGCGCCGAAGACCTCTGGATTATTTTTTCTGAACCGCAAAATATCAACACTAAACTGCTGCACCCCCTCCTCCCCTCGAGTGTTGCGGCAGTGGAACAGTTCCGCGTGGAAGGATTCACCGTTCTCCGTTTGACAACCAACGGTTCGTTGCATGCCACCGCCCGCCAGCCCAAAGGCTCCTACCAATGGCAAATGCTCATTACGCAACGCAAACCGGTAGCAGCACTCGACACGCTTGTAACCGGCGAGAGTGATGGCGATAACGCCACACACCTCCTCTTCGGTCTGCACGATATGGACAAGCCGCTTAAATTTTATGACCCTAGAATCGGCGATCTCGTCGTCGCCGTACCCACTTATGAAGAAGGTCGTGGCGTTGTTGAGGCCAAGCAATTCCCCGCCATAAACGTGCTGGCTACCCAGCAAGGTGTCGTTGTTACCAGCTTGCGCGACGACATCACAACCAATCGCTCGCGTGTGGGGCTCAAACTCGACGGCATATTGGGCCTTTCCGTATCGCCAAACCTACCCACCATTACATCCGACGCTATACCGATCAAAAATGCTTCACCGCAGTCAAACGTGATGATTCCATACGAGCAATGGTATATCCCGCCCGGCGATTACATCAAAATCCGCGCCGAGCGCCTGCGCAATGCGGCAAACGCTACACCCGCCGCCCGTCCTGACGCACTGTTCGCCATGGTCCAGCTAACGCTTGGTCAGGGCTATGAGGCGGAGGCCAAAGGCTATCTCGACCTCATTCGCGCCCACTATCCCGATTATTATCGAGCCAATCAGTTGGCTCTTTTACATGCCGCCTGCAATCTCCTGATGCAACGCCCTGATGACGCTGCAGAAGATATCGCTGCGCCAGAACTCGCCGAGCTGGAAGAAACCGAACTGTGGAAAGACGCTATCAATCTTTTTAAGCCGATCCCCTCTCTCGCCGTGGCGGATGCGCAGCAACTTGAGACCAAAATCGAGCAAAGCAGTGTGGTGACAAACGCCGGAGCAACGGTACTCGAAGATGTATCGTTACCACCCACCATTAACCCGAACGCCACCGAATTTGATTACCTCGGCTATAACAAGCCATTCATTCGTTTTTATCCACCACGTATTCGCCAGAAACTCGCCATCCTCGCCGCCGAATATTACCTCAAAAGCGGTGGGGAAGAAAAAGCGCTCGCAGTGTACGACACCCTCAACATCGATAATATTTTAAAGCCCATCCAGCCTTATGCTGAATATGCGCTGGGCAAGATCGCCGCCAAGAAAAATCAAACCCAGCAGGCTATCGATATTTTCAAACGCTTGAGCGAACAGCAGGGGAACCTCTATATCCAAAGCCTCGCCCGGTATGAGGATGCCGTGTTCCGCTATAAAAACGGTCAGTTGACCGTAGCGGACGCGACCACCATCATCGAGCATGTGCGTTTTGCCTGGCGCGGCGATGCGTTCGAGCGTGCATTGCTGGGCAATCTCGCCACGATTTATAAAGAGAATAACCAATTCGATAACACGCTGCGCACTTGGAAATACATCATCACCTCTTTCCCCAATGATCCTGATACGCTCGCGATTACCGGCGATATGGGCGATTTGTTCCAGAGTCTTTTTATTGGCGGTGAGGCCGATAAAATGCCTGTGCTCAAATCGTTGGCGCTGTTCTATGAATTCCGCGAACTCACCCCCATCGGCGAAAAAGGCGATGAAATCATCCAGAGGCTCGCCGATCGGCTAGCGGCGGTGGACCTGCTTGACCGCGCGGCGAAATTACTCGAGCACCAAATCAAATTCCGTGTCGGCGGCGAAGCACGCGCGCGTATCGGTGCACGACTTGCGCTCATCAGCTTGCTGAATCAGGAACCGGCACGCGCGCTCGACGTGCTGCAAACCACCAATTACGGCGGCGCCTCGCAAGAGTTGCAGCGTGAACGCCAGCAACTCATGGCGCAGGCTTTGAGCCGTCTAGGCAAAAACGAGGAAGCACTCTCCATGCTCTATAGCGACACTAGCCGTGAAGGCGGACTGCTAAGACTCGATATCCTGTGGGGTATGCAGGACTGGCCAAACATTGTGAATCAGGCGGAAGACGTACTGGCTGAACGCCCCAACCTCACCGACCCGCTGAACCCGCAGGAAACCGAAGTGCTGCTCAAGCTCGCTCTCGCTTACAGTTTCGAGGGTGATTATACCCAGCTCGGCTACCTGCGTGATTACTATATGGGCCTTGTGCCCGAATCGCCGATCAAGGAAATTTTCTCCTTCGTCACCAATGACACCGCGCCCATCGATACGGAAGATTTCGAGCTCGTCACCAAGCAAATCACCAATACGGAGAGCTTCCTAAACCTCTTCCGCGAAAAAATCGCCGCTGGAAAATTGAGTGAGACGCTTTAAGTAAGAGAACTGAAGAACTGAGGAAAGCGTCGGAGTAAAATTCCTCAGTTCCTCAGTTCCTCAGTTCCTCAGTTCCTCAGTTCCTCTTTCTATCTCTTCATAATCCCCCTCGATAATCGTCACCTCCTCATCCAGTGGAATACCGGGATGGGGGTTAAGGATGTCTTTGGCGACAAGGAATCCGCGCAGCCAGAACACTATCGCCGCACCCAGCCCAACCACAAAAACAATCACCAACAGCGCCATACCGAACCACAAAGCAAGGCCCAGCATCAGCAGCGTCAGTATTGTTCCTATAATTTGGCCCAACATGGTTACGGCCCCACCCCGAATGAATGGACCAAACTGCCCGCCAGCATGTACCAGCCATCGACGACGACGAAGAAGATAATTTTAAATGGCAGCGAAATAACGACTGGCGGCAGCATCATCATCCCCATTGCCATCAAGATGCTCGCCACCACCATATCGATAATGAGGAACGGGATAAAAATCAGAAAGCCGATTTCAAAAGCGCGTTTGAGTTCGCTGATCATGAAGGCTGGGGTCAGCACTTCGTAGGGTGTGTCCTCCGGCTTCTCGACCTTGGTATTTTTCATATACATGTATAGGCGCAGATCTTTCTCCCGCACATGCTGCATCATAAATCCGTGGAAGGGTTCGGCAGCGAGCTTGATCGCCTCTTCCTGCTGAATTTTTCCGGCGATGAGCGGTTTGATGCCCTCGTCGTAGGATTTCTGGAAAGTCGGCGCCATGATAAAAAACGTGAGGAACATGGCAAGCGCGATGAGTACCTGGTTGGGCGGCGTGGTCTGCGTACCGATCGCCATCCGCACGAATGACAGTACGATAATGATGCGGGTGAAGGATGTCACCATGATAAGGAGCGAAGGTGCCAGGCTGATAACCGCAATCAGAATTACCAGCTGGATGATGCGGCCAGTCGTCGCGTTGTCGCCAATCCCTGCATCGATATTGATGCTTTGAGCGTAGGCTGCCAACGGCGTCAATAACAGACCCAGCAACAGTAATCGCAGTAAGTTCCTCTGTAGCCTCATGATGCCTTGCCTTTAATGATGTCCACCAACGTCGCCGAATCACCGGCGACGAGTAAGAGATATTCTTTTTTATCAGCACGGACGATGAGTAGTTTGCGCTTGGGGTCAAGATACAACACTTCCGCAACTTGTAACCTCCCAGTGGCACCGGTCGCGCCACGCAGTTTTTTATCCCAGCCGAAACGCTTCAGCATAAACGCCGAAAACCAAATCAAAAAAATGACAAAGGCCAGCGAGAGGAAGAAGCGGGAGAAGTCGACGGTTTCCATATTATTTCTTCTCCTTCTTCCTATATGCCTTCGAAGCGCGTTGGTGCTTGTCGAGCCCGTCCACTTCCGATTTGCACGCATCGAGCGCCGACTGCATAGTGCCCTGCAGTCCATTAAGCCGTTGCATCAATTGCGCAAGCTGCGGTGCAAAATTACTGGCCGCGTTTGGATCCAAGGCGACAATGCGTTTGCACAACGTCTCCACCACCGTATCCAAACCGGCGAGCGAGGTCGTCTGCCCGCTGGCCATCAGTGCATTCGCGCGCTCGATATAGGCCATGATATCGTCGTGCAGCGCGGTGGCGTTCGCAGCGGGATTTTTTGAATTCATGACGGCCTCACCGAGCGTTGTTTTGCCGAGGCGTTGGCCTGATAGACATAGGCAAGAATTTCAGCGATCGCGGCGAACGCTTCGAGTGGTATTGGCGAATCGACCTCAACCAGCGAGAGAATTTCGACAAGCTCCGCATCTTCACGCACCTTAATGCCACGCTCGAACGCGATTTTCAGAATTTGTTCGGCCAAGGCACCTTTGCCGGAAGCGGTGACCATCGGCGCCTCGCCTGACCCCTTGTCATACTCGATGGCAACGGCTTTTTTGATGCTGGGCGCATCGTCTTCACGCTTCGGCGAATCGGTGAAATCGACGGTGGGTTTTTTGTCAGACATTATTTCTTGTCCCCCGGTGGCACATCAAATTCCGACAGGTCGAATTCCCCTTCGAGGAATCCGGCATCGTCCGCACCACCACCCGCAGCAGCCAAGTTTTCCGCCATGATCTTATCGTAGAGCTCTTTGCGCAGCACGGTCGCATCTGCGGGGAAAACAAACCCCAGCTTGACCGTCTTGCCGCGCACCTCGACGACCGTTAGCTCAATCGTGTTGTTAATGACGATTGATTCACCGATTTTGCGTGATAAATAAAGCATGCGTACCTACTGGCTTTGATTGAGCGTTACCCCAATCCGTCTGACCTACTGGTCTTTTTTCTTTACCACAGAGGCTTGTTCACAGCCAGTGCATATTTTAATTGCAAACTAGGCATTTATTACCTATAATGCAGAGAACATGATGGGGCAGAAGCCTCACGATCAGAGCCCGGCGACCCGTTGGTATTAAGCTTGCAGAGTTAGTACGCGGACTACGTATAAATAGGGACCGGCCCATGGACACAAAAACTACCCCTGATTTGATGCAGATGCTTTCTGGATCGATGCGCTACGCCAGCGCACGCCAAAAAGTGATTGCCGATAACATCGCCCATCTCGACACTCCCAAATACAAAGCCCACGACCTGAAGCCACTCGACTTCGCTGACATGGTGGCTGGCGAATCACACACAGGTAGGCTCGCGACCACTTCCCCCAAACATTTCACTGGTGGCATGGGCGGCGATGGGATTTTTAAAGCAGAAATCGAACGTAAACCGTATGAAGTGACGCCGACCGGCAACAGCGTCGTGCTTGAGGATCAGATGGCCAAAGTATCGAAAATCGGCGCGGAATATGAAATCGCTACGTCACTCTATAAAAAATTCACACAACTTTATCGTGCCGCTTTAGGCGCCAAGTAGGGAGTAAATTATGGGCATGGATTTGATGGATACGATCTCTATCTCCGCTTCCGGCATGCGGGCGCAATCGGAGCGGCTGAAAGTCGTGGCACAGAACCTCGCCAACGCAGAATCAACGGCCACCAAGCCGGGCGGCCAACCGTATCGCCGCAAAACCATCAGCTTCAAGGAAGCGATGGACAAGGAAACCGGCCTGCAAACCGTGCAACCGGGAAAAGTTGGCACCGATCGCTCGGACTTCGTCAAACGCTACGAACCGACGAACCCGGTGGCAGACGAACAGGGATACGTACTCTATCCCAACGTCAACCCGATTATGGAAATGATGGATATGCGCGAAGCGCGCCGCGGCTATGAGGCCAATCTTAACGTGATTGAGTCCTCCAAAGCCATGGTGGGTCAGACGCTGGGACTGTTAAGGTAAGGGGTGGCAAGTGGCAGGTGGTAAAGAAACGATCCTGTCACCTGCCACTTGTCACCTGTCACATCGGAAGTAGAAAACAAAAACTAGAGGGAGGATACCAATGACTAACATTAATTACGCCCAAGCCACCGGAGCCTATCAGGATGCTTTGCGCGCCGCCGAACGGATTCTGGAACGCGCGGGCGCCCTCAGCGCCGAGGCACAAGCACCACAAACTACGGGCGGCACGAGCTTCATGGATATGGTCGGCGAATCGCTGCAATCGGCTGCGGCCAAGGGCTACAAGAGTGAAGCCGTCGCCATGCAGGCGCTTTCCGGCAAGGCAAACCTCACCGATGTCGTCACCGCCGTTACCAATGCCGAAACCGCGCTGAACACTGTCGTTGCCATCCGCGACAAAGTCATCGGCGCCTATCAGGATATTATCAGGATGCCGATTTAGTGCTAGTTGCTAGTGCTAGTCGCTAGGAAAATTACGCTGGTGAAACCAGTACAAAAAGTTATCATGCCTACCATGTTCAACCCTCGCACTAGCGACTAGCACTTTTATGGACTCCGCCGACGTCATATCCGTTACCCGCGAAGGTATCCGCGTGCTGATTCTTGTCGGCGCGCCAGTGATGCTGACCGCCCTTGTCGTGGGCCTGGCTGTATCGCTGGTGCAGGCGCTCACACAAATTCAGGAGATGACACTGACCTTCGTGCCGAAGATTCTCTCCATGCTGGTGGTGCTGATGCTCACCCTGCCCTTCATGATTCAGTCGCTCGAGGATTTCACCATGCAGATGTTTACCCGCATCGCTAACCTAGAGTGACAAGTGACATGTGGCAGGTGACAAAGAGTCCACCGCCGCTCACATGTCACCTGGCACTTGCCACCTGTCACCACTTTTATGACCATCAACCTCCTCGACCATTTCCTCCTCAGCCAGATGGGCGCATTCTTGCTCATTTTTTGCCGTGTGGGCAGCGCACTGATGGTGCTGCCCGGCTTCGGCGAAATTTATGTCAACCCGCGCATCCGCCTGCTCTTCGCCCTGGCATTTGCGTTTCTGCTGACACCGATGCTGCAATCACGCCTGCCACTGATGCCGGAAAGCCCTATCGCACTCAGCGTCATGATGATCGGCGAAGTGCTGGTCGGCGTCTTTATCGGCCTCATCGCCCGCGCCATCCTGATGTCGCTGCACGTGGCAGGCTCCATGATCGCTCAACAATCGTCGCTCGCCGTGGCCTCGATGTTCGACCCGACATCGGGCGCCCATTCGCCAGTCGTCAGTAACCTCTTGAGTCTGACCGCGATTACGCTGTTCTTTGCGCTCAACCTGCATTTCCTTGTGCTGGCAGCGATCGTGCAGAGTTACGATATTTTCGCTGCGGGTGTTTTTCCCGACGTGGCCGATATGAATATGCTGCATACACGCATCGTCACTGACGCGTTCAAACTTGGCGTGCTGCTTTCAGCACCGCATGTCGTGTTTTCACTACTGCTCTACCTCGCGGGCGGCCTGATGATGCGGCTGATGCCTAACTTTCAGGTGTTCTTCGTGATGATGGCACCGCATATCCTGATCGCCTTCCTGCTGCTGATGGCGATTTTACCGGTCATATTGAATATTTATACAAATTTTGCGGAACAACAGTTTATGGATTTTATCAAAGTGGAGTGACAGGTGACAGGTGACAGGTGACAAGTGGCAGAGTTCAATCTGTCACCTGCCACTTATCGCTTGCCACCATCTTATGGCTGAAGAATCCCAAGATGATTCCTCTAAAACCGAAGAACCTTCTGCAAAGAAGCTCGAGGAAGCGCATAAAAAAGGCCAAACGGTCTCCAGCCGCGAGATCAACCATCTTTTCATGATTATGGCGCTCGCCGTGTTTGTAGTGGGGCTTGCGCCTGGCATGTCACATCAATTGGTGACCCTGCTTGCCCCTTTTATCACGCGGCCAGACACGTATGAGATGAGCGGTGCCGGCGTCTCGCAAATGTTCAGGAACGTCGCTATCGGTGCCGTGCTGGCCATCGCCCTGCCACTGCTATGCACCATCGTCGCTGCTATTGCACCGGCGGTGGTACAAAAAAAATGGATATTCTCCGCCGAGAGCATCAAGCCGAAATTTAACAAAATATCGCCCATGGCTGGATTCAAACGCCTGTTCGGCTGGAAGGGACTGATTGAATTTCTTAAAAATCTACTAAAGCTCACCATTATCGGTATCGCCGCGGTGATGACGGTGATGCCCTATCGTGACCAGCTCGCCAGCCTGCCCCATAGGCAAAGCGCCAGCATGCTAGAATTCACCCAAGAGATGGCAACCCGGATGCTCATCGCCGCCATCATCATACTGTTCCTACTGTCCATCTTCGATTATTTATATCAGCGCTTCATTTTCATGAAACGGATGCGCATGACGCGTCAGGAACTGAAGGACGAATATCGCCAGCAGGAAGGCGACCCGCATATCAAAAACAAACTACGCGCCATCCGCCGCGAAAAAGCCCGCCGCCGCATGATGGCCAACGTGCCGAAAGCGGATGTCGTCATCACCAACCCCACCCACTACGCCGTGGCGCTGCAATACGACACGCTGACCATGGCCGCGCCGAAAGTCGTCGCCAAGGGAGCGGACGAGGTGGCGCGGCGTATTCGTGAACTGGCGGAAAAATCGAAAGTGCCTATTGTCCGCAACCCGCCCCTCGCCCGCATCTTATACGACACCACCGAGGTCGATGAAGAAATCCCCACCGACCAGTACCAGGCCGTGGCCAAAGTCATTGGTTATGTCTATAAACTCCAGGGCAAAGTACCGAAGAAAAAGGGCGGCAGCACCGACCCGAATTTCCGCAAAGGACCCGAGCCGGATAAAAAAGCAAAGAAGAAATAGTGGTGATTGAACCCCCTTGCCATTACTAATTCACCTGCTTTTTGACACGTCTGCACCCCATTTATGCATCAATCTTGCTATTAATGGTGCATTATGTTAGCATAGTCGGGTCATAGGAGGCGTATATGAATCTGTCCATCACCCCAGAATTGCAACAACTCATCCAGAGTAAAATCGACTCCGGCATGTACACCAACGCCAGCGAAGTCGTGCGCGATGCGCTGCGGCGGATGGACGAACATGACGGCTGGCGCGACCTGCGCGAATTCATGGCCCCACGCATCGCCGCCGCCAAACGCGGTGAGATTGTGACCGAGAGTTTCGATAGCATTATCGCCGACGCCAAAACCAAGCGTTAGCGCGGTGACGTTATCCCAACTACGGATGATCCCTGCGGCGAAAACCGACCTGCAGGATATCTGGAGATATACGGTTGAAACATGGGGAGAGCGACAAGCAGAAGCGTACATTAGTGCACTAAAAGAAACATGCCTAACACTCACTCACCAAAAACAACTTGGAAAATTTATTCCGCAAGTGCACACCGAGCTACGTGTGTATCGTTGTCAGCATCATTTCATTTTTTACATCACGGATTCCGAAGACGTTATCTTCGTCGCCTTCCTGCATGAGCGTATGGACATGCTAAAGCATTTAACCACGCGGCTCTAACCCCTTGCCAATACTAATTCTTGCCAACCTCTTCAATTTCCGTAATCTATCCGGATGCGCGCAACGGAAAACAGTTTCATCAATCCCGGCCAGTTGGACTTTGTGCCGCGCGAGCGGCAAGGGCAGATTTTTAAGACACTGATTGCCTTCGCTATCGCATTGATCATGATTTTTGTGCTTGGTTTCTCAGGTGGCGTCATTGATCGCAACACAGCGGCGATTGCCTCGGCAGCGATTATCGCCGCACTGGGACTTTACGTGATCTGGCGCAAACAACAGAGCCTCGACCTCGTGATGACCACCGAATACCAGAATATGCTTTTTGCACAGGCAGCAGCACTGGGCTCCAGCTTCTGCCTGTTCGTGCGCAGGGACGGCACGATTACCTACGCCAATGACGGCTTGAAAAAACTCTTTCCCCACCTCGCTTATAGCGATTCGCAGGCTCTCTCCGCCATATTCGAGCAAGGCGGCGTGGGTAGAATCGACCGCGAACGCATCATGAACGCGATTTTCGCCGACCAGAGCGAGCGGCTGGTATTTCCCATCAAAAAAACCGATGGCACGTCGCAGGATTACATCCTGACCGTCGAACCGCTGGCCCGCCCCGGCGGCTACCTCGTCATCCGCGGCCGCGAATATCGCGATCAGCGCGTCGGCGTGCAGCTGCTCCCCGACGTGCTGCGCGCCACTTCCGCCGACAAGCTCGACCATTTGTTATCTACCACCGACGTCGCCCATTACGTGACGGACGGGTTCGGTCGCTTCGAATATGTCAACCCGGCGATGGAGCAATTACTAAGCTATGCCGCCGGAGAACTGACCGGCAGCAAAGTTTTCATCGGCCATTTATTGTATCAACTGAACGGCCAGCCCATCCCTGAAGATTACAGCATGGTCGACTTTTCGGGCACTGCCGCGCTCAAGAAAAAGAGTGGCGCCCTAGCGGATGTGCTGCTCCAGCACACCCCTATCCGCGACGGACAAGGCAAGGCCATCGGCGCCACCGGTAGCATCCTGCCACACAGCAAATGACCAGTAGCCTCGCATTCACCGACGCTAGGCCAACCGGGCTCAACATCAACAGCTTCATCGAGCTGTCGCCCATTGCGATTTTACGGCTGGATGTGTCGAGTGAAATTCTTGAAGCCAACGCCGCTTTCCGCCGAATGATGCACAACTCGCTGCCCGAGGGGCGCGCCATCAAACTCATCGAATTCATCGATGCCGAAGATCGTCCGCGCTTCATCGACGCGCTGCAAAAAATTGCGACCGGCGAAACGCATGCGCCGCTGTCGCTGACCATGCGCCTGCCAAACGGCATGATTGTCATGGCCTATTGCTATATCAGCCACATGCAGGCGGAGAATAACCAGCCTACCATCGTCCTGCACATGATCGATCAAACGGAGCAGAAAAATCTCGAGCTGCGCTTTGCTCACTCGCAAAAAATGCAGGCGGTGGGCCAGCTTGCCGGCGGCGTGGCCCATGACTTCAACAACCTGCTTACCGCCATGATCGGCTTTTGCGACCTGCTGCTGATGCGCCACCCGGCAGGCGACCCGTCGTTCGCCGACATCATGCAAATCAAGCAGAACGCCAACCGCGCGGCGAACCTCGTGCGCCAATTACTCGCCTTCTCGCGCCGCCAGACCATGCAACCGAAAACACTCGATCTTACGGACGTGCTCGCCGAACTCTCCAACCTCATTCGCCGCCTGATTGGCGAAAACATCCAGATGAAAATGACGCACGGCCGCGAAATTGGCCTGATTCGTGCGGATCAGGGACAGCTCGAGCAGGTCATCATCAACCTCGCGGTGAATGCACGCGACGCGATGAAAGAAGGTGGCACCCTCACCATCCGCACCAGCAATGTGCATGTGGCAGGACCGGATTCGCTCCCCGGCGGCCTCATCGCCCCCACCGACGACGAGGTGATGACGCCGGGCGATTACGTGCTGGTCGAGGTCGCCGATACCGGCACCGGGATCAAACCCGAAATCCTCCGCAGTATTTTTGAGCCGTTTTTCTCCACCAAAGAAGTTGGATCCGGTACCGGCCTGGGCTTGTCGACCTGCTACGGAATTATCAAACAATCCGGCGGCTCGATTTTTGTCACCAGCGAAATCCATGTCGGCACCACGTTTTATCTCTACTTCAAACGCGCTGCCGCCGAACAAGCCAACACCGCCACCCGCGAGCTGGAGGATAAACCGGAGTCCGACCTCACCGGCCGCGCGACGATTCTATTGGTGGAGGACGAAACCCCGGTGCGTATTTTCGCCGCCCGCGCACTGCGCAACAAGGGTTATGAGGTACTCGAGGCCGACTCCGGCGAAAGCGCCATCGACGTATTCCGCAGCCACAAGGGCGCGCTGGATATTATTATCACCGACGTGGTGATGCCCGGCATCAACGGCCCAAAAATGATTTCGACCTTACAAAAAGAATTCACTGAGCGCATGAAAGCGGTGAAAGTCGTGTTCATTTCCGGCTACGCCGAGGACGCCTTCGTCGATACGTACGGCCAGGAAGAGCGCTCCTTCAACTTCCTGCCCAAGCCCTTCACCCTCAAGCAACTCGCCAGCAAGGTGAAGGAAGTGATGGAGGCGAAGGAATAACTAGCGGCTGGGCAAATCGGGGTTTGCCTTTTTGTATGCCGCAGCGACCTTATCATAAATCGCATCAGCTGCTTTCGTTTCAGTGATTTCAAGCTTTTTCCATTGATCGCGGATGCTCATTACCTCATGCGCAAATTCCAACGGCTGCTGAAGGTTGCTCGTCAAAAAATCCCCGCCTTGCCGGACATGACCGCTAAGATAGCCTCGTCCGGGATACATACTCGCGGTATAATCATGCTCGGAACCAGATCCCGAGCCTCCCGTGAATTCATGATCTTTATGGCCACTGGCATCAGCGCCATCGATATCCACCCTCACAATTCCAAACTGGGTAATGTCTAATTTTACATCGCCCTTGCTACCTTTAAAAAAATATTCAGTCATGGTCTGCTCCTGTTAATTTTTAAGACTAGCCGACGTTACCAGAATCCCCACGAGGATTGTGTGAACCTTTTGTGACAAATTGGTTAATTTCCCCCTTGAGCGCGGCGGGGGACGGGTGTAGTGTTAACCCAATAAGATAACCGGTACGCGAGGCGCTTATGACTGACACCGTTATCGTTAAACAGTCCGATTCCATGCCCACCATTTCCGATCCGCGGATGCTCGAGTTCGCGCTGAGATTCAAAAACCTCGATAAGGACAATGATAGCAAGGTCGATAAAGCGGAATCGATTGCGTTCGTTCTGGCAGCGCAGGATGCCGCCCATACCCGCGATGAATTCAACCGTACCTGCAGGCACGACACCGAAAGCGATGCGCTGGCCGAAGTGATACGTTTAATGCAATCCACGGCGCAACTCGCAGTGAATCTCGGCGTCGTAGATGAAGTAACCGTACCCGACGTCGGCAATCTCTGCGCCAAGGCCACGGAACTATCCATTTAAAAATTCCTTAATAATCCAATTTTTCACGTTGAACACCGCGGGAAGCAGGTGTACGCATAGGGTAATCAAACAACAACAAAAGGAGCTTAGACTATGGCACAAGCAGCACTGAAGACCCAACCCACCGAAGCCAAATCCAACGAAAAACGCAAGGCGCTCGACAACGCGCTGGCGCAGATCGAGAAAACCTTCGGCAAGGGCTCGATCATGAAGCTCTCGACGCAGGAGCAGTTCGAGGTGGAAGTGACTTCGACCGGCTCGCTCGGCCTCGATATCGCGCTTGGCGTCGGCGGCATTCCCAAAGGCCGCATCATCGAGATTTATGGCCCCGAGGCCTCCGGCAAAACCACGCTTACGCTGCATTGCATTGCCGAATTACAAAAAACCGGCGGCACCTGCGCCTTTATCGATGCCGAGCACGCGCTCGACCCCACCTACGCGCGCAAACTCGGGGTGAATGTCGATGATTTGCTGCTTTCGCAACCTGACAGTGGCGAACAGGCGCTTGAGATCGTTGATACCCTCGTGAGAAGCGGCGCGATTGATATGGTCGTTATCGATTCCGTCGCCGCCCTCGTCCCCAAAGCCGAGCTTGAAGGCGAAATGGGCGATGCCACCATGGGCGCGCAAGCCCGCCTCATGAGCCAGGCGCTGCGCAAACTCACCGGTACCGTTAGCCGCACCAACTGCACGGTGAATTTCATCAACCAGATTCGCCAGAAAATCGGCGTGATGTTCGGCAACCCGGAAACGACGACCGGCGGCAACGCGCTGAAATTCTACACCTCCGTGCGGCTCGACATCCGCCGCATCGGCGCGCTGAAGGATAAGGACGAAGTCATCGGCAACCTCACCCGCGTCAAAGTCGTCAAAAACAAAGTCTCGCCGCCATTCAAAACCGTCGAGTTCGATATTCTCTACGGCAAGGGCATTTCCAAAGAGGGCGAGTTGATTGATCTCGGCGTCAAAGGCGGCGTGCTCGAGAAATCCGGCAGCTGGTACAGCTTTAAAGGCGACCGCATTGGCCAGGGCAAAGAAGGCACCCGCCAGTATCTGAAAGATACGCCGAAAGTCGCCGCCGAACTCGAGAAAGCCATCCGCGCCAAGGCAACGGCAGTGGCTGCGGCACTCGAAGGCACACCATCGGATTACAGCGAAGGCGAAAACGAAGCGGCTACACCGGAAGTCGCGGCGTAAGCGTTATATAGCGGACTTATTGACTAGCGTTGAGCACTGGCGGCATCGGGCGCTTGCTTCTGGCCGACATTGACGCGAGCAATATCGCCGGCCACATGCTCTGGTGTTTTGCCATCTACGGTAACACCCAGTTTGCCCAGGTCCACACCCGATTGCTTGGCCAGTTTTTGAAGCAGGTTGATGTCATCTTGACTAACACCTGCCTTGCCGTCGATCTTGGCAATCTCATCGCTGCTCAGTTTGCCGTCGTTATTTTGATCGAGCTTGCCGATATCCACTTTCGTTTTATTGTCATCAAGAACCACGGTGCTTTTTTCCGTACTGATCATCTTGCCGTAATTAACGCGGCTTTCGACGAAACCCATCAGTTCGTCGCGCGCGGCTTTACGGTCGGGTGCCGATCTGGCAGTTGCCAGCACATCCTTCATGGCAACTTCCGGTGAAACACCGGTATCATTCGCATAATCGTTGGCCGCCTTGAGCACTTTCACGGCCTCTTCCGGCGTCAGCCCGTAATTCTGGGCGAAAGCATCAAGCGCATCGAGCGTCACCCGGCCGATTTTACCATCCACACCGTTATTGGGGAAATTGCCAAGATCTAAATCGGCCGCCTTGAGCATGGTCTGGATAGCAGTTGCATCCGCGCCGCTATACGACTTGCCCGATTTACCGGGCTGTAATCCGAATTGGTCCTGCAGCAGTGGGCCATATTCCGCAAGCAGATCGCGTGCCGAAGGCTCAGTTGTGCGTGTATTTGCCTGTGGCGTACCTTGAGGTGCCTGACCATCTGGCGGCGGCGTGCCGGGCGCGGTAGTACCATTACGTGGCGTTGTTTCGGGAGACGATGGCACGGGCGGAGTAGCAGGAAGCGTAGCACCCATCTCCGATGGTGGCGGGCCGTCCTGTGCTGGGGGCACAGCCGGAACTCCCGGCGCTAGTTCAGCCGTAGGATTCGCATCTTTCTCTCCAATTACTCCGAGTGCCTTTTGAGCGTATCCAAGATTAGTCCTTACAATCTTCCTACCCTCATCATCCATCTCGATTTCGCCATCGCCACGATACGAATTCGTATCAAGGCTTTGTTGCGATGAATCACGAAATTCCTCGAAGTACTGGCGTGGAGTCCGCGACGATGGGCTGGCTGTCAAGTCAGGATTACCACCCCGCACCAGAAAATCCTCAGACAGCGCGCTCTTGTAGTAAGGATGGATAGTAGACTCCAGCATCATTTGCCACGCGGTGCCGGTGTTTCTAGCATCGGAGATGATTCGGTTGGGATCGGCGCCGTCAGCCAATGCCTGTTTTATGCCTGCTGCCCCTTCTTCACTGGTGGACTTAACAATATCCTGGCCCTTATATTGGCCGGTAATAAATAATTCCAGCCGCTCATCTGGGGTGAGGGTGCTATAATCCACTCTTGTTTTTGCTGTGAACCGCTCCGCGACAGATGGAACCTTAGCCATGAACATCCTTTATGCAGGTTTGTGTATGTTTACCCATTCTGCCTTAAATTCGTTAACATTTTATTAACTATTGATTAAATACAATGAATCGCACAGTATGCTGATTAATATTGATATTTATAAAAGAGGAGCGATCAGCTGCGGCGGATCTCGGCACGCTGTTTACCCGCCGCGAAGATGGCGGGCAACGGCAGGATGTCCGAGGCATCGGAAATCGGGGTATCAGCCGGTGATTCGGGCTTCTTCTCTTCTTTTTCGTTGCTGCCAAAGATGTTATCAAAGAATCGTTCGATCGTACTACGATCGTTTTTTTCCGTCTCCTCCGGATCAGCAACTTTCTCCACAACCACTGCGGTGACGGCTTCTGCAGGAACCGTGACCGGCGTGGTAGCTACTGCATCAGGATTCGCCTGCCATTGCGCGAGTTGCTCTTTCATCGGCGTACCGGCGAAGGTGGCCATCGCCACAAGTGATGCGTCATAAGCAGCAAGATTGGCGGTCGAACGCGCGAGGTTCCCCTTGGCTTCAACTGCGTTATCCACCGCCGCGAGCATACGTTTTTTTGCTTCTTTGTAAGGTTTTTTCCCCATGTCCTGAGGGTTCAATTGCTTAAACCATGCCTGCATCTCCTGAGCGTAGCGCGATAGCTGCTTCACCCCCACCGTCATCGGTTCGATCCGCGGAGCTTCCAGATCGCGTAGCAGTTGCATCCGTGCTTTGGGCGAAGAAATACCGTCATTTTCCCGCAAGTCAAAATCGGGATCAGCGCCATGCTGAACGAGCACCGCAATAACGGCAGCATCCACATGACCGCTGGAAGTAATCGTTTGCAATAATGTTTGGGACGATTTCTCCCACGAGATAACCAGATTGGGATTCGCATTCGCCTCTAAAGTATTCGTAATTTCCTGCAACACCGTTTCTTGCGCTGCCAGATTGATTACCCCATCGCGGTTGGGCGTCGGATTCTCCGATACGATAGAAAGGTCGCGCACCGGTCGCCATACCAGTGCTGCCAGCCGCACGTTTGGATCGCCAATCGCACGGATTTCGCTGATGTCATTATTCGGCGCCAGCGTCATTAGCTGTGTGTTGAACACCCGTGGCAACGGGCCCATCGTTCCCGCGGTCACGAGTGGCGACGGCGTACTCGCCGCCGGTGTTTTGGACGGCGAATAGGGCGCATCAAGATCGATCGGTGGTGTCTCTACTGGCATCTGCCCAGTCTAACCTCAGCAACATCCTGAAACAACGTGACATTTGTTACAGTTTTGTTACGGTTCCGCCCCTATGGCCTCCGTATCCGACATCCGCAGCCAGTTTCTCGAGTTTTTCAAGGGCAAGGGGCACCTTGTGCTGCCCTCATCCTCGCTCGTACCCCATAACGATCCGACGCTGATGTTCACCAACGCCGGGATGAACCAGTTCAAAAACATCTTTACCGGAGTCGAAAAGCCGCCCACCCCGCCCCGCGCGGCGACCTCACAAAAATGCGTGCGCGCTGGTGGCAAGCATAACGACCTCGATAATGTCGGCTACACCGCCCGCCACCACACCTTCTTCGAGATGCTGGGGAACTTTTCGTTTGGCGACTATTTTAAGGAAGGTGCGATCAGCCACGCTTGGGAGCTCATCACCAAGGTCTGGGGCATTTCGCCGGAAAAACTCTGCGTCACCGTCTACCATACGGACGACGAGGCGTTTAACCTCTGGAAGAAAATCGCAGGCCTGCCGGAATCCAAAATCATCCGCATCCCCACCAACGACAATTTCTGGGCGATGGGCGATACCGGCCCCTGCGGCCCCTGTTCCGAAATTTTCTACGACCACGGCGATAAAATCCCAGGCGGCCCTCCCGGCTCGCCGGATGCGGATGGCGACCGCTTCACCGAAATCTGGAACCTGGTTTTCATGCAATACGAGCAAGTCACGCCCGACAAACGCATCGACCTGCCCAAACCGTCGATCGATACCGGCATGGGTTTGGAGCGCGTCTCCGCCGTGCTCCAGGGCGTGCATGACAATTACGATATCGATTTATTTAAAACGATTATTCACGCGTCGGAAGAACTCACCAAAAACAAAAATGCGAAACAACATAACTCCCACCGCGTCATTGCCGATCACCTGCGCGCCTCCGGGTTCCTCATCGCCGATGGCGTACTGCCATCCAACGAAGGACGCGGCTATGTGCTTCGCCGCATCATGCGCCGCGCCATGCGCCATGCCCACATGCTGGGCGCGAAAGATCCGCTGATGCATCGCCTCGTACCGACATTGGTGCAGGAAATGGGTGCGGCATTCCCCGAACTCGCGCGCGCGCAGGCGGCGATTGCCTCGACCTTGCAGCAGGAAGAAGAGCGCTTCCGCGAAACGCTGGGCCGTGGATTGAAACTGCTCGAGGAAGAGCGCGACAAAAACAAAAGCAAAACCTTCCCCGGCGATGTCGCCTTCAAACTGTACGACACTTACGGTTTCCCGCTCGATCTCACGCAGGACATCCTGCGCGGTGAGCAAATCGAGGTCGATACCAAAGCCTTCGATGCCGAGATGGAAGCCCAGCGTAAACGCGCCCGCGCCGCGCATAAAGGCTCCGGCGATACGGCCACTTCCGCCATTTGGTTCGACATTAAGGACAAAAACGGCGCCACCGAATTCCTCGGCTATGCGATGGACGAGGCGCAGGCCGTCGTCACCGCCCTCGTGAAGGACGGCAAGGAAGTCGGCGAACTGAAAGCGGGCGATAAAGGCTTCATCGTCACCAACCAGACCCCGTTCTACGGCGAATCCGGCGGCCAGATCGGCGACCATGGAACGATTCGCGGTAAAGATTTCGAAGCCGAAGTGATCGACACGATCAAGCCACTCGAATTCCTACATGCCCACAGTGTTAACATTACTAAAGGCGCCATTAAAGCAGGCGATACCATTGACTTAAAAATCGACATTGAACGCCGAACCAGAATACGCGCCAACCATTCGGCGACCCACCTGCTGCACGCCGCCCTGCGCAAAAAGCTTGGGCCGCATATTACCCAGAAAGGCTCGCTCGTCGCCCCTGATCGATTGCGGTTCGACATCACCAGCCCCAAACAAATCACCCGCGAGGAGCTGGATGCCGTGGAAACGGACGTGAATCAGATCATTCGCAGAAACACCGAAGTCACCACAAGGCTCATGACGCCGGATGATGCCATCAAAGCCGGCGCCATGGCCCTGTTCGGCGAAAAATACGGCGACGAAGTGCGCGTCCTCGCCATGGGCGATGGCTACTCGATTGAACTCTGTGGCGGCACCCACGTCGCGCGTACCGGCGATATCGGCCTGTTAAAAATCGTGTCGGAAGGCTCGGTTTCCTCAGGCGTGCGCCGCATTGAAGCCGTCACCGGCGAAGGTGTCCGCAGCTTCATGACCGCGCATCTGCAAAAACTTGGGCTACAACTGGATACGCTAAAAAAAGAAAATGCCCACTTGTCTGGCGAACTCAAGAAACCCCCACTTTCCGTGGAAGCACCCTCGGTCGCGGCTATTGATAAAGCCCCGCTCGCTGAACTCACCGCGCTTTACAGCACAGAGGCAAAGAAAGCTCAAACATCCATCGATGCACTGCAGGAGAGTAACAAGAAGCTCGACAAAGAAACGATGGGCGCCAAAAAACAGGCCGCCATGAGTGATGGCGGAGAAGCATCCGTGGAAACCGTAGGCAACTTCAAAATCGCTGCGAAGAACTGCGGCGAACTCGATGCCAAATCCCTGCGCGACCTCGCCAATGGCCTCCAGCAAAAACATGCCGATGCGGTAAGCGTGCTGCTCGCAAGCTCTGAAGGCAAAGCCTCCATCATCGTCGCCATCGGCAAGGAACTCAGCGGGAAAGTCGATGCGCCGACTCTGGTGCGTGCGGCGGCCGCCGCAGTCGGCGGCCAAGGTGGAGGAGGCCGCCCCGATTTCGCCCAGGCCGGCGGACCGGATGGTGGCAAATTAGACGCGGCGCTGGCGGCCATTAAGGAAGCTCTAGCCGCCTGATGTATTATTGTCATGCTGGCACAGGCTGGTATCCAGCATCAATAGGAAATCGGATTCCCGCTTTCGCTGGAATGACAATGTTGCTATATTTAACGCCTGCAATCAGCAGGAGACTCCTATGTCACCAGTCGTACAAATCAAAAACAAGCCGCAAGCGAAACCGATCACCGTGGCGTATGGCGACGGGATTGGGCCTGAAATCATGGAAGCCGTGCTCAAAATTCTCGCCGAAGCGCGTGTGCCTCTGAACATCGATACGATCGAAGTCGGTCAGAAATTCTACGAAAAAGGTGTGTCGACCGGCATTCCGCCATCGGCGTGGGACTCCATCCGCCGCACCAAAGTACTGCTCAAAGCGCCAATCACCACGCCACAAGGCGGCGGTTACAAATCGCTGAACGTCACCATGCGCAAAGCATTGGGCCTGTACGCCAACGTGCGCCCCTGCGTGAGCTATCACCCGTATATCAAGTCGATGCATGCGAACATGAACCTCGTCATCATCCGCGAGAACGAAGAGGATTTGTACGCCGGGATTGAATACCGCCAGACGCACGACGCCTTCCAGTCGGTGAAAATGATCACCCGTTCGGGTTCTGAGCGCATCATGCGCTATGCGTTCGAATACGCGGTGAGCAATGGCCGCAAAAAAGTAACGTGTATGTCGAAAGACAACATCATGAAGCTGACCGACGGCGCGTTTCACGACGCCTTCAACCGCGTCGCCGCCGATTTCCCGCACATCGAGGCCGATCATTATATCATCGATATCGGATCGGCGCGCATCGCCAGCAAGCCGTATTTGTTCGATGTGATCGTCACCGAAAACCTGTTCGGTGATATTATCTCCGACATCGCGGCAGAAGTTTCCGGCTCCGTCGGCCTTGCGGGCTCCTCCAACATCGGCGCCAATTACGCCATGTTCGAAGCAATCCATGGCAGCGCGCCGGATATCGCGGGAAAAGATATGGCCAACCCATCCGGCCTGCTCCACGGCGCCATCATGATGTGCGTACATCTCGGGTTGACCGATGAGGCAAGCACCTTACACAACGCCTGGCTCAAAACCATCGAGGACGGCATTCATACCGGCGATATTTACAACGACATGTCGAAGAAAAAAGTCGGCACCAGGGATTTCGCGCAAGCGGTCATCGACAATCTGGGGGCGGAACCCGCAACATACCGCGTGGTGAAATATCAGGCGGGCAAGAATTCCGCCTCGAGCCACGCCGTGCTCGCCGAAGCCAAGGAAAAACGCGAGCTGGTCGGACTCGACCTCTTCGTGCGCTGGGTTGACAGCGATATTAACTCGCTGGGCGAAACGCTGAAATCACTTTCCACCGACACGCTGGATTTACAGCTTCTTTCCTGCAAAGGGCTGAAAGTCTGGCCGAACATCGTTACCGAGATGGATGTCACCGACCGTTTCCGCGCCCGCTTCATGCCCAAGAAAAAAGGCGATGCGGTGACCCATACGGACATTGCCAGATTGCTGTCCATGGCCGCCGAAAAGAATATCGATTTCCTTAAAATTGAAACCCTCTTCACCTTCGACGGCAAGCCGGGATTCTCGGCAAGTCAGGGGGAGTAATCGTCATTGCGAGGGGGCGTATGCCGACGAAGCAATCCACTTTTTGTCATCCCTGCGCAAGCAGGGATCCCCTTCAAGGAGATTCCCGCTTTCGCGGGAATGACAAAAAGAAAAGATGGATTGCCGCATTGATGATGGTCTTTTTCTTCAGCGCCTCTGCTAGTGCAGATGATACATCAACTTTGCTGCCCACCTCCTCTGCTGACGAAAAGTGGTCAGGAGAAGCCCTTAAAAAAGTCAATCAAATCACTGATTGCCTGAAAGAAGAAAAAGACCCTCATAACTGCATCGGCCTAACTACAGCAACTTGTAAACTACACGCCGAAGCATGTAATTATATGGAACTATCTGCATGGAAATATATTGGTAGGCAAGCGTACAGGGCTATCAATCAAAAATGGCCCAATCAAACGAAAGAATTGCAAGAAGGGGAGATCTCATGGGAAAATTATATGCATAAATTTTGCAATTCCTTCTCAGAAACCAATGAATATCCAGAAGAAGAACAGCCTAAACCACCTTTTGTGAGAAACCGTGACTATACAGTGTGCGTGCTCAACAAAACGGCACGACATGTCATCGAATTACGAAGGTTTATTAATTGAACCTTTTCAAACAAGCCTATAACTCCCGCTTCCTGCGCAGTGCTACGGTGCTGACGGCCGGATCGTTTGCAGGTCTTGCGATTCCGCTCATACTACTGCCCGTATTCACGCGAATTTACAGCGCCGAACTTTATGGCATTCAGGGCATCCTATTTGTGGGGATGATGGCGCTGGTACCACTCGCCACCGGCTATTTCGATTGGGCGATCCCAACACCAAAAAAAGAAAAAGAAGCGCGCGGGCTCGCCTCGTTGGCTGCATGGCTCGCGCTCGCGGTGAGTATCGTCGCGCTCAACATCATCCATTTTGCCAAGGACAGTATTATCGACCTTCTGAGAATCCCGGAAATCGGCGCATGGATTTACGCTTACCCCATCATCGTATTCACTGTGGCGCTGGCCAATATCGCCAATTACTGGCTGCTGCGCACGGGCGCCTTTGGCGCGCAGGGCGGCATAAAAATTGTCGGCGCACTGGCCACCGCCGCGCTCGCCTACGGTGCTCACCTCCTCCATATCGCCGATGGGCTGCTGGTCGGCTGCGTGGGCGGATTCATCATCGCCGCCATCTGGGGCGTGGCACAGATGATTCGTTACGGCTACACGCACACACCGCCCGTATGGGAACGGGTGAAACGCTATCGCCATTTCCCGCTTTATGGCAGCATCCCCACCGCCCTCTATAATCTCGCCGCGCAAATCCCTTTGCTCATCATCACCGCGACTTACACGCTGCACACCGCCGGTCATTACGCGGTGACGCGCAACATCCTCTTTGTCGGTGTGAATCTGATCGCACTTTGCGTAGGACAAGTGCTGCTGAAACATATCGCCGAACTCACCCACGCAAAAAAACGCGTCTGGCCCTATTTCATCCATCTTACCGGCTGGCTTACCGCTTTCGGCATATGCCTGATGGTGGGCGTTTATGTGGTGGGACCGTGGTTTTTCCGGATTTATCTCGGCGCCGGATGGGAAGACGCAGCCTCCATCACCCGTATCCTCGCACCGGCCACATTTTTCTGGCTGATCGGGCCGACGTTATCGCAGGCCGTCATCGCCGTGCATAAAATCAAGATGGTGGCAATGTGGCAGGTGATGTACGGGCTCGCCGCGCCTGCCCTGTTCCTCTTTACCGCCCTGCCCTACGAACAATTCCTGATGCGTTATGTCGCCTTCGAGGTCATCGCCTATACGCTCTTCGCCCTCATGATGATCCGCACCATGCGGCGATTCGATGGGAAATAATGGTGCCCAGGACTGGACTCGAACCAGCACGTCTCGCGACGCTAGCACCTGAAGCTAGTGCGTCTACCAATTCCGCCACCTGGGCACTTCAGGGTAGGGCGGTTTCATAGCTGCTGGCTGAATGGGTGTCAAATGGCCCCTTCGTGGACCGCTTGCCACTTGCCCGAAGCCCTACTCCTTGTTATGCCAAGCGCATGCAATTTCTTGACCTATTTTTAGGCTCTTTTCACTCCGACGCGGCGTATGGCCATATGCGCTATGCGCGCAAGGGGCTGGGGCTGGCCTATAATTTCATCCTGGTCGCGCTGACCTCCCTCCTCTTCGTCATCTATGCGATGGCGATGCTGAACAGCACCCTTTTCGCGGCGAAGGACGGCAAGAAACCGCTATTCGATGACGCCATCGCCCAAATCACCGAACAAATGCCGGAAATGATCGTCGAGAATGGCATCGTTACCGTCACTTCTCCGCAACCACATTACATAAAACTGCGCGTGACGCTCATGGGCAACCCGGTCGAGGGCACGCTGATGACGATCGACACCACCGGTACTACCACCCACCAGAATATGCGCACGCCGCTGCTGCTCACCAACAAGGAAATCATCGCCCGCAGCAAGGACGAAATAAAAATTCATCCGATCAGCGAATACCATAAGCCGGGCGAGCCACCACTCAATCTCGATCGCACCACAATTCAAAAATTCAGCGAACTGGTGGTGCGCTGGGTGCATGATAACATTGTCAAACTCGTGCTGGGTGTCAGCATCGTGCTCTGGCTCTCGGTTACGCTGTTCCTCTATCTCATGCGACTGGCGATGGTGCTGGCGCTCGGTGTTGCCGGACTCGTTATCGGCAGCATCACCAAGTCACCCATCGATTACGCCGCCGCGATGCGCCTATCGGCGCTAGCCTACACACCCGTCACCGTTGCCGACGCAGCGGTAATGGCGCTAACCGGCCACCCGCTGCCACACGGGATACTCTTTGTACTCGGCGTCGTGATGCTACATAGCGCGATGCAGATCACACGGAGTAACGCCTGATGCTTACGCTTTACCATTCTCCGTTACATCCGGCCTGCCGCAAAATCCGCCTCATGCTGCGCGAGAAAAACATCGCACACAATTTGATGGTTGAGAATTTCTGGGAGCGGCGCATCGACTTTTTTATCCTTAATCCCGGTGGCGAAGTGCCGGTACTTATCAACGACAAGCAGCAAGCCATCGTCGGTGGTTATGCGATTTCCGAGTATCTTGACGAGGCATTCCCCGAAGTGCAGTTCTTCGGCAACTCGCCGATCGAGCGCGCCGAAGTGCGCCGCCTCGTCGAATGGTTCGACAGCAAATTTGAACGCGAAGTCACCAATCTTGTGCTGTTCGAAAAATATTTCAAACGGCTGATAGGCTACGGCGAACCTTCCTCTGAGGCCATTCGCGCTGGCTCAAAGAATATGCTTTATCACCTCGATTACATCGCCCACCTATTGTCCTCTCGCAACTGGCTGGCGGGTGAATACCTGACCCTTGCCGACATCACCGCTTCGTCCCATATCTCCTGCCTCGACTATCTGGGCGACGTGCCGTGGGAACAGTATCCGTCAGTCAAAGAATGGTACGCGTTAATCAAATCGCGCCCCGCTTTTCGCGATTTACTCGAAGACCGCGTGCAGGGCTTCAAGCCGCCCGAACACTATCCGAACCCGGATTTTTAGCCGACAGCCATAAGCCTACAGCTAACAGCAAAGGCTCCACACTTGCACCGCGGAGCTGTTGGCTGTAGGCTGCGGACTTATGGCTACTATCGAAGTCTACACTGCCAATTACTGCCCCTATTGTACGCGCGCGAAAGAGCTGCTGAAAGCCAAGGGGGCCGCCTTCAAGGAAATCGACATCACCACCGACACTGCTGCACGCGAGACACTGGTCGCCAAGTCCGGCGGACGTCGCACCGTCCCGCAGATTTTTATCGACGGCAACCATGTCGGCGGCTTCGATGATTTGAGCGCGCTTGATAAAGCAG
>JANNSK010000113.1:0-18712 GCA_031402515.1 Alphaproteobacteria bacterium
GCCGCTTGAGCCGGTTTCCATGCGCCCGTCTTTTTCAACGACAACATTGATGGATAGCCTGACCAGCGGTCGTACATCGGTCGCTGCCCGCCCATCGTCGCGCATGATATGGATGATCTGCCAGCTTCCGGCAAGACTCGCCGTGACTTGTTTCACTTTACTGTCCCTGGCGCGCAGATAACGGTCGATTTCCTCAAGCACTGCCAATTTTTCGGGGAATGTGACTGCCACGAGCGGGTTATCCGCCGTATATAATGTATGGTTGGCACCGAAGCTTGGTTCGATTTTGGTTGCAACGGCCTTCTGACCGGCATCGACCGTTTTCACGGTGGCGGCGGCGCGCGTCAACGCCGCGTCGGAAAGCTCCGAACTATGGGCGTAACCTTGGGTTTCGCCCTTTACCGCGCGCAAGCCGAATCCGTGTGAGGTATCACAGGCGGCCTGCTTCAGCCTGCCGTCATCGAATACATAAGCCTCGCTTGAGGCATATTCGAGATACAACTCGCCATCGTCGGCACTGGCAAGCGCACCTTCGAGCGTACGCTGGGCCTTGGCGCGATTCAGTGCGCCACCTTCAAAAAACTGTTCTGCTTGCATATTCCATTACCTGTTAACCGAGCTACATACTCAGATATAGTACGCCCTTAAGTCACTTGCACTCGGTAAACGGTAGAGAGCCTGCGGTAAACGGAAAACTTTGTTGCATCCGCCATGCTGTTCGGCTACCCGCATGATAGTCCCCGTAACGTTCGGTTGCCCATGATACGCCTTATTCAATTCCTTTCTGTTTTCAGTATCGTACTCGTGCTCGGCCTTGGCCACGCGCTGGCGGCCGACGTCACCGCTGCGGCGCCCGCAGAACCCGCCAAGGTCGAGGTGGTAGTCGATCCGGCGGCGGTGGATGCCGCCAACGCCATCACTGCCTACGATGCCAGCAAGGTGGTGGGACATGCCGTGCCCTGGCAGAAATATTTCCAACCATCCTCCTCACCTTCGATGGTTGAGATTGCAAAGTTGCATGATTTTATTTTCATCATCATTACCGTGATTACGATTTTTGTGATGGCGCTGCTGCTCTATATTATCGTGCGCTTCAACGCCCGCGCCAACCCAACCCCGCGAAAATTCTCCCACAATACGCTGATCGAAATCATCTGGACTGCGGTCCCCATTCTTATTCTGGTGGCAATCGGTATACCCAGCATCCGCACGCATTATGCGTATATCCATAACCGCGCGATCATCGACAATCCCGACCTCACGCTGAAAGTCGTCGGCCATCAGTGGTACTGGAGCTATGAATATCCCGACCACGGCATCGCTTATGACAGCAACATCAAGAAGGACGCCGAACTGGTGAATGGCGAGCCGCGCTTACTCACCGTCGATAACCCGATCGTCGTACCGGTGAACAAGGTCGTGCGCGTGCAAACGACCGCGGCCGATGTGATCCATGCATGGGCAGTGCCTGCTTTCGGAGTGAAGCAGGACGCGGTTCCGGGACGCCTCAACGAAACCTGGTTCAAAGCCGACAAAGAAGGTATTTATTACGGCCAGTGCTCGGAACTGTGCGGCAAGTTCCACGGTTATATGCCGATCCAGATTCATGTCGTGTCGCAGGAAGCGTTTGATACATGGGTCGCCGGGGCCAAATTGAAATACGCTGAAGACACGCATTTACAATTTGCGGAGTTGAAACAATAAAAAAACCGTCATCCTCGGGCTCGTCCCGAGGATCCATCTGGATGCTCGCGACAAGCGCGAGCATGACGAAAGTGAGGGGAACTAAATTATGGCATACGCTCAGGCACATGACGACCACGCCCACGACCACAAGCCGGGTTTCGTTCAACGCTGGCTCTATTCGACCAACCACAAAGACATCGGCACGCTGTATCTGATCTACGCTTGCGTGGCAGGCATCCTCGGCGCCGCCGCCTCGATCCTGCTGCGCATGGAACTGCAAGCGCCGGGCGATCAGGTGTTCGGCGGCAACTACCATTTATATAACGTCGTACTCACCGCCCACGCCTTCCTCATGGTGTTCTTCCTCATCATGCCGGGGCTCATCGGTGGCTTCGGCAACTGGTTCGTGCCCCTCATGATCGGCGCGCCCGACATGGCCTTTCCGCGCATGAATAACATGTCGTTCTGGCTGCTGGTGCCGGCGATGCTGCTGCTGGTGGCGTCCGCCGTCGTCGGCGTCGGCGAGGCCAAAGGAGTCGGCACGGGATGGACGGTCTATCCACCGCTGTCGGTGAGTGACGGGCTACATCGCGGCATGGCGGTCGATCTGGCCATTTTCTCGCTGCACCTTGCGGGAGCATCATCCATCATGGGCGCGATCAACTTCATCGTCACCATTTTTAACATGCGGGCACCGGGCATGACCATGTTCAAAATGCCGCTCTTTGCTTGGGCGATTCTCATCACCGCCTTCCTGCTGCTGCTCGCACTTCCCGTACTTGCTGGCGCCATCACCATGCTGCTCACCGACCGCAATCTTGGCACCAACTTCTTCAATCCGGCCGGCGGCGGCGACCCAGTGTTGTTCCAGCATTTGTTCTGGTTCTTCGGCCATCCGGAAGTGTACATTCTTATCGTCCCCGCCTTCGGCGTGATTTCGGAAGTCGTCGCCACCTTCTCGAAAAAACCGATCTTCGGCTATCTCGGCATGGTCGGCGCCATGAGCTGCATTGGCTTTTTAGGCTTCATCGTCTGGGCGCACCATATGTTCACCGTCGGTCTCGATGCCGATACGCAAGCCTATTACATGATCGCCACCATGGTGATCGCGGTGCCGACCGGTATCAAGATTTTCTCGTGGATTGCCACCATGTGGGGCGGATCGATTTCCTTTAAAACCCCGATGTTGTTCGCCGTGGGCTTTATCTTCCTGTTCACCGTCGGCGGGGTTACCGGCGTCATGCTCGCCAATTCGGTGATCGATATCTCCTTTCAGGATACGTATTATGTCGTCGCCCACTTCCACTACGTGATGTCGCTCGGCGCGCTGTTCGGCATTTTTGCTGGCTTCTATTACTGGATCGGAAAAATGTCCGGCTATATGTACAGCGAATGGATGGGTAAGGTGCATTTCTGGACGTTTTTCATCGGCGCCAACCTTACCTTCTTCCCGCAGCATTTCCTCGGCATGGCGGGCATGCCACGCCGTATTCCCGATTACCCGGATGTGTATGAAGGCTTCAACTACTGGTCATCGATCGGCTCCTATATCGGCGCCGCTTCAGCTCTCTGGTTCCTGATCATGGTCGCCGAGATGTTCATCAGCAAGCGCAAGGCGCCTGCCAATCCGTGGGGCGATGGTGCCACCACGCTGGAATGGACGCTGCCTTCACCGCCGCCCTTCCACACCCACGAAACCCAGCCGGATTATACCAAACGCGATTCCGCGTATCCGAGCCATCATTAGGAGTGTTTTTGGTTGTTGGTTTTTGGTTGTTAGCGAAACACCAACAACTAACAACCAACAACTAACAACCACATGAACCACACCACCACTTTTAATACCAATCAAGCCTCTTCCCTTCGCGACTATCTCACACTCCTCAAGCCCGGCGTGATGTCGCTCGTGGTGTTTACCGGTGCCGCAGGCATGCTGCTGGCACCGGGATCGCTGCATCCGTTTCTGCAACTCCTGACGCTGCTCGCCATTGCCATGGGCTCCGGCGGCGGTGCAGCGATAAACATGTGGTACGACCGCGATATCGACGCCGGCATGAAGCGCACAGCGAATCGTCCTATCCCCGCCGGACGCGTGGCGGCCGACGACGCGCTGCTTTTGGGCATCGCCCTGTCCTGTAGTTCCGTCGCCTTGCTCTGGCTCGTCGCTGACGTAGCGCCTGCGGCGTGGCTCGCCTTCGCAATTTTCTTTTACGCGGTAATTTACACGATGGTCCTCAAGCGCTCCACGCCGCAGAATATCGTGATCGGTGGCGCGGCGGGTGCCTTCCCCGCCGTCATCGGCTGGATGGCGGTAAGCCCCGAGCCCGCATGGATGCCGTGGCTCATGTTCTTGATCGTGTTCCTGTGGACACCACCGCATTTCTGGTCGCTCGCTCTGTATCGCGCCAAAGATTACGCGGCGGTGAAGGTGCCGATGTTGCCCAACGTCGCTGGAGTCGACACCACCAAACGGTATATCATCGCCTACACTATCCTCCTTGTGCTGGCGTCCGCCACACCGCTTCTGGTTGGCGCGGGCATGGCATATGGTGTGGCCGCGCTGCTGCTTGGCGCGCGCTTCCTGCTTGGCGCCCGCGCCATGCAGCGCAGTCCTGATCCTGCCGTTGCCATGCGCTTATTCGGTTTTTCGATACTTTATCTTTTTTTACTATTCGGCGCGCTTGTCCTTGATCATTTTCTGTTGGACTTCATCCAATAGTGCGCTAGGAATCGAGCTAACAACTTCTCAGGAGGCAGTTCATGAAACATCAAGTCGTCACCCAACAATTCCTCGGCACGCTGAGTGAGAATGTGGTGTATCTCATGGGGTTGAGCTTTTTGCTCGGCAGCCTCTTCACCATTTTCGTGCTGATTTTGTTCGATTTCATGCGCCGCAATGCCGTGGAAAAAAAGTGACCAGCGAAACCCATCGCCGCCAGCGCGGCAAGAACCGGGGGCTGCTCGTCATCCTACTCGCTATCGTCGCCGGGTTTTATTATCTGACTATCCTTAAAGTGAGTGGCGCGTAAAGTTGGTTATTGGTTGTTAGTTGTTGGGAATAGATTTACCAACATTTCCCTATGACCAACAACCAACAACCAGCAACCAACAACCGCTTGCTTCTACCCCTCCTTGGCATTGTCCTCGGCATGCTGATGCTGGCCTATGCGAGCGTGCCTTTATACCGCATGTTCTGCAAGGTCACCGGCTATGGCGGCACCACCCGCGAAGCGCTGTTTGCTCCCGGCGCGACAGGTGACCGCATCATCACCGTACGTTTCAACACCGATACCGACGCCGCCCTGCCGTGGAAATTCACCGGACCGAAGCCGGTGAAAGTACGTGTCGGCGAAAATACGCTGGTGGCGTTTCAGGCGACCAACGAATCGGCGGCTCCCACGCGCGGCACCGCGACATTTAACGTCGTACCTTTCGAGGCCGGACGGTATTTCAGCAAAATTCAGTGCTTTTGTTTCGAGGAGCAGCGATTGGCTGCAGGAAAGCAGGCTAACTTCCCTGTGTCATTTTTCATCGACCCGGCCATTCTAAAGGACCGGGAGCTACAGGATATTTCAAATATTACTTTATCTTACACGTTTTTTAGCTATGAAAGCAGGAACAAGTGACCCATGTTTCGCGGAGTGTGTATGAGCTCAGGAAATCATCCCTTCTATCTCGTTAATCCAAGCCGCTGGCCCATTATCATCTCCTTTGCCCTGCTGACACTCGTCAGCGGTGGGGCGATGGCACTACACAAACACCCGCTGGGTCTGCCCATCGTATTCGCCGCCCTGCTCGCTGTTTTCGCCACGCTGTTCTTCTGGTGGCGCGACGTCATCCGCGAAGGATTCCGTGATCACGCATTCAAAACGCCCGAGGTGCGCTTCGCCGCACGGGTGGGCATGGCCCTGTTTATCGTCTCCGAGATTATGTTCTTCGCCGCCTTCTTCTGGGCCTATTTCGGCGCGGCGCTCTACCCGGCTGCCCCGGTTACGGATGTCTGGGACATCAAGGCAGGTGTCTGGCCGCCCGCCGGCATCATCCCCTTCGATGCGTTCGACATCCCCTTCATCAACACGCTGGTGCTGCTGCTTTCAGGCACCACCGTCACCTGGGCGCACCACGCGCTGCTCAACGGCGACCAGAAAGGCCTGATCAAAGGGCTGACGATCACAGTGATCCTGGGATTCTTCTTCACCTGCCTGCAGGCTTACGAATACGCGCATGCCGCCTTCGGCCTTGCGGATGGCAAATACGCAGCGGTGTTTTACCTCGCCACCGGATTCCACGGGCTGCATGTCATCATCGGCACGATTTTCCTGTTCGTCATGCTGCAACGCGCCAAGCGCGGCACACTGACGGTGGAGCATCACTTAGGCTTCGAGTTCGCCGCCTGGTACTGGCATTTCGTCGATGTGGTCTGGCTGTTCCTGTTTGTGGGTGTGTACTGGTTCACCTCCAATTAGCCAACAGCCTACAGCCATGAGCTTACAGCTAAAGCTGTTGGCTGTTGGCTGTCGGCCATAGGCTTTTTTATGTCCCTCCTCTCCCCACGCTGTCCCTCCTGCGGCGAAACGCCACTCTTCGCCAGCCTGCTAAAAGTACATAATGCCTGCGCGAAATGCGGCCTTGAGCTCGGCAAACACGATGCGGGCGACGGCCCCACCTTCTTCGCCATCGTGATCGTAGGTTTTCTCGTGATGACGGGGGCGGGCATCGTCGAATATAAATCCACGCCACCGCTCTGGGTACATGCCGCACTCTGGATCCCGCTTATTTTCGGCGGTTCCGTCTTCTGCTTGCGGCTGTTTAAAACCTACCTGATTACGCTCGAGTGCCGGTTAAGCGAGAAGAAGTAGGTTTCAGGTGTCAGGAAGGATTTTTCTGTTAGAACCTTCTTACTGGAACCTGAAACCCGAAACCTGAAACCTCCTATGACCTTCACCCGCCCTCGCCCCTTAGCTATTTTCTGGTTTATTTCCGCCTTCGGCACCTGCATGGCGCTGGGCACGTGGCAGGTGGCGCGGCTGGCGTGGAAAGAAAATCTCGTCGCTGAAATTGAAGCGGCAAAAACACAAGCGCCGCTCACAACACTGCCCAAAGAACAGGCCGAACTCGCCGCGCTTGAATTCCGCCCGGTGAAACTTTCAGGTACGTGGGTGCGTGGCATCGAGTTCCATCTTTCCCCACGTTTCTATAAGGGCAAACTCGGTTATTGGATTATCGCACCGCTCAAACTAAATGACGGGCGCATCGTCCTCATCAATCGCGGCTGGGTACCCACAGAGCAGAAAGATCCCACCACACGCAAGGAAACCATCGTGAGCGGTTACGGCACGGTCAACGGCCTGCTGCGTACCACCGCCGAGCGCAATTATTTTACCCCCAAAAGTCAGGCGGCGCGCAATGTCTGGTTCGGCCGCGATATTGCTGAGATGGCTACCCATGATACGTTGAAAAACGTCATCCCGGCGATGGTCGATCAAGTGGGCGTGCAAGACAGGGCGCATCTGCCCGTACCGTCTGACGGCACCATCCGCCTGCGCAACGACCACTTGAGCTACATCATCACCTGGTACGGCATTGCCGCGGGGATTCTGGTGATTTTCCTCGTTTATCACCGCAGAAAATAGTGTAACTAAGCCTCATGAACTACATCTCCACACGTGGCGTGGCGCCGAAGCTCGACTTTCGTGGCGCGATGCTCGCTGGCCTTGCCAGCGACGGTGGGCTCTATGTGCCTGCCAGCACGCCGAAATTCTCCGCGCGGGAGATCAAAGCGCTTGCGAAGCTAAACTATCAGCAACTGGCGTTTGAAATCATCGCGCCGTTTGTGGGTGATAGTTTCAGCGCCAAAGAACTGGGGCGCATGATCCGGGAGGCCTATGCCGACTTCCGCCATCAGGACATTGTGCCATTGAGAAAACTGTCGAAGGATCATTACCTGCTGGAGCTGTTCCACGGGCCGACGCTTTCCTTCAAGGACTTCGCGCTGCAGCTGCTCGGACAAATGATGCAAGCGTCGCTGAGAAAGAAATCCATCGTGCTCGGCGCCACGTCAGGTGATACCGGCTCGGCGGCGATTGCGGGCTGCCTGGGCGCGAAGAATCTCGACATCGTGATTCTTTACCCCGAAGGGCGCACCTCCGACATCCAGCGCAAACAAATGACCACGACGGGCGCGAAGAATGTCCACGCACTTTCGGTGAATGGCACGTTCGATGATTGTCAGGCGCTGGTGAAAACCATGTTCACCGACGCCGAGCTGCGCCGCCACGTCAACCTGCTCGCGGTGAACTCGATCAACTGGGCGCGGGTGATGGCGCAGATCGTGTATTATTTCTACGCCGCCTTGCAACTCGGCGCGCCAAAACAGAAGGTAAACTTCTGCGTACCGACGGGAAATTTCGGTGATATTTTCGCAGGCTATATGGCGAAGAAAATGGGGCTGCCCGTAGGCAAACTCATCATCGCCAGCAACAAGAACGACATTCTCACCCGCTGCTACAAAACCGGCACCTATAAAGTGACCGGCGTCAGTGCCACGCTGTCGCCCAGCATGGATATTCAGGTCTCGAGCAATTTCGAGCGGCTGCTATTCGACCTCCATGGGCGCGATGGAAAAAAACTTGAGCGCATGATGGCGGGATTCGCCAAAACCAAGTCGCTGAAACTTTCTCCGGCGGCGCAGAAGGCTTTCAAGGCGCAGTTCCTCGCCGCATCGAAGGATGATAAGGCCACGCTTGCCCAGATTAAAAAAACCTTCGCCAGCACCGGTATGTTGCTCGACCCACATAGCGCGGTGGGCGTGGCGGTGGCGGAATCGGCGAAACTCAAGGGCCCGATCATCACGCTGGCGACCGCGCATCCGGCCAAGTTTCCCGATGCGGTGAAAAAAGCGACGGGAAAGAATCCGCCGCTGCCTGCACATCTTGCCGATTTGAACAGGCGCAAGGAGCGCCGCGCCACGATGGCCAATGACGCGGCGAAACTCAAAAAATTCCTGCAAACCCTATGAGTGAAAAACATGCATGCCGCGTGCTGCCGGAAGAAGCCGGTGTGCGGCTGGACAAATTCCTGAGCACCGCGCTGCCGCATTTGTCGCGTTCACGATTGCAGCAACTCATCGAGCAGGGCCATATCACCAGCGGCGGTAAAGTGGTGAGCAACGCTTCCAAAAAAACCAAAGCGGGCGAGGCATATGAAATCGTTGAGCCGGAAATCAAAGCGCTCGACCTCACGCCTGCCAATATCGCCCTCACGATTGTGTTCGAGGATGCGCATTTCCTCGTCATCGACAAACCGGCGGGGATGACCGTGCATCCCGCACCCGGCGCTGGCCAACAAACGCTGGTCCATGCCTTGCTCGCCCATTGCGGGGATTCGCTATCGGGCATCGGCGGCGTGGCGCGACCCGGCATCGTGCACCGTATCGACAAGGATACGTCGGGCCTGCTCGTCGTCGCCAAAACGGATGCGGCACACCAGTCGCTCTCGGCGCAGCTCAAGGCGCGCACGCTGAAGCGTACCTACTTATGCTACGGCTGGGGTGCGCTGAATCCGCGTACCGGCATCATCGACGCGCCGCTCGCCCGCCACAAGCTCCGCCGCAAGCAGATGGCGGTGATCGAAGACGGCAAGCACGCGGTGACCCATTACGAAACGCTGGCGAATTACCGGGCGAAGGGCTCGATCACCCCCTTCGCCAGCAAGGTGACCTGCCAGCTTGAAACCGGCCGCACCCATCAAATACGCGTGCATATGGCCCATATGAAATGCCCGCTGATTGGCGATAGGACCTATGGGATACCCACACAAACCCAAATCAATAAGCTTCGCGCCGCCCACATTGTTATGAATGAGGAAACACTGCATCTTTTGACCGGGTTTCCACGGCAGGCATTACATGCCTTTAAGCTCGCGCTTATCCACCCGGTTTTGGGCGAGGAAATGGCCTTTTCTGCTGTGATTCCTGCCGATTTACAGGCGCTCGAACATGCCCTCGTTACCTTGACAAATCAGGCATAATACGTTACTAATGTGGGCATACGGCAAGCCCACCCCGACTTACCTATAAAAACAAAACGGGGTCTTTTTTCGCAGGATTGGTGAACTAGATAGCGTTGAACCGGTGTCTGTCCCACTCGCGGATGCAATAAACAGGAGAACCTATGACCGCCCGCAGCAGAACCATGTCGCTCCCCGCTATCTCGCCCGATCAGGGCCTGCGCCGCTATATGCAGGAAATCCAGAAATTCCCGGTGCTCGAGCCGGAGGAAGAATACATGCTGGCCAAACGCTGGACGGAATATGGCGATTACGAAGCCGCGCACCAGCTGGTCACCTCGCATCTGCGCCTCGTCGCCAAAATCGCCTCGGGCTACAAAGGCTACGGGCTGCCGATGGCGGAACTGATTTCAGAGGGCAATATCGGCCTCATGCAGGCGGTGAAAAAGTTCGATCCCGAGCGCGGCTTCCGTTTATCGACCTACGCCATGTGGTGGATCCGCGCCTCGATTCAGGAATTCGTGCTGCGTTCATGGAGCCTTGTGAAAATGGGCACCTCGGCGGCGCAGAAGCGTTTATTCTTCAACTTGAAGAAAATGAAAAAGCGCCTCAAGCGTATGGATGAGGGGGCCACATTAACGCCGGATGAAATTCGCGTGATTGCGAGCGAACTCAACGTCAACGAGCAGGACGTGATCGATATGGATCAACGCATGTCGGCCTCCGACAAGCGGCTCGATGCGAAAATCGGCCATGACGGCGACAATACATGGGTCGATATGCTCGCTGAGCCGTCCGACTCGCAGGAAGTGACGCTGGGCGATGCGGAGGAATACCGTGCCAAGAAACTGCTGATGGACCGCGCCATGCAAACCTTGAGCGAGCGCGAGCGCGATATCGTGAAACTCCGCCACCTGGTGGAGGACGAAGACCAGATCACGCTGGAGGAGCTATCGCAGCGCTACAGCATCTCCCGCGAACGCGTCCGCCAGATCGAGGCCCGCGCCCTGGAAAAAATGACCCACTATGTCATGGAAGCGGCGAATAGCGCTGCGTTGCCAGCCCGCGCCACCGCTTAAGAAGGACTTTCTTACTCGGAAATGTTGAGCCTGGATTCTAACCGCTCGACGCGCGCCCTGAGCGTGGCAATTTCTTCATCCTGAACGCCCTCATGCGTCAGGAACCCGCCCATATGCTGGCGAATGCCGACCAATTCTTCTTTGACGGAACGTAACCCGCCATCAAGGCCCTTTTTTAGTTCCGCATTGTCATTACGGAGGGCCCTTAAATGCTCGATAATAATGTTATGTTCTTCAGCCATATGTGCATATTAAGGCAAAAAACCCTAAAAGCCAAGCCCTTTGCCTATTAAAACAAGCGCTTCTGACAGATCGAGGCCCGCGCCCTCGAGATAATGACAACCTACGTCATGGAGGCGGCCAATAGCGCGGCGTTGCCTCAACGCGCCGCCACTGCGTAATTGATCACTTAAAGCTGTTGAACTTTCTTATCCGCGAAGTTTTTGGTTTGTGGAACATCAATGGAATTGAAGTCCGCATGGTGCTGGCGCGGATCATACTTGATATTTTTTTCTTTCATGTCTTTTAACATAACTTCCCTAATGTCTTTTGCGCTCATGTTATACACGAACGTGCTTCCATCCTTGTTGGTGAAGCGAAGCGGAACCTCCTCAATATCACCTGCCAAGATCTTTTTCCCCAGAGTTTCACTTTCACGACCAAATTCTGGATCGATCTTGACGCTTACAACGTCTTTAAATTGTGCTTCTTTTTCCAAGTCGCACAGTTTAGCCATTATCCCGACTCTCATGGGCCTAGTGAAATACCTCGCTTCGCGAGTGGGAGGACTAGTGGGTATATACTCTATCCCACATGTGGTGAGATCTGAGCGATGGTGATCAGGCGCATCGGATGCCTCAAATCCATCAAAGCCCTTTGCCTTCATGCCCTTGCGGATATTGGCTGTATCCACCTCGTAGAGAACTGTTTTGCCATTCTCAGTAATGGAGAAATCAATCGGCGGAGAACCGTACCGAATGTTATCTGCCAACGTTTCGATCTTGAAATTAAGGCCAAGTACCGCTTTCGTTGCATTGGGAAATTCCGCCTGCAAATCCTTTAGGATTTCAGCTTTAAGCGCTTCGCGCTCGGGATCGTAGTCGCGTGTTTCTGGGCCGTAGTCTACTTGAGATATTGCCATGATTATATCCTCACTTCTTATCACGATTATGACATCACACCATGTGACTTGCCTCCAGTATACCCCCCCCTTATTAACAAATCATTAAGATTTTTGTTAAGATTTTGTGACGGTCGGAGCCAGGCTGCCACCTTAAACCCCTTGCCACCCCCACCCCAAAATGGTATGATTCGACTAGTCGAATCAACTAGTCGAAATTGGGAAGAGAGGCATATTATGAAGGAAATTCAGGCATCGCAAGCCAAGACGCATCTGCCGAGTTTGCTCGATTCGGTGGAGCGCGGGGAAACCATCATCATCACCCGCCATGGCAAACCCATCGCCCGGCTGGTGCCCGAATCGGAGCGTAAAAAAGACGTCACGGAATGGTTCAAGAAAATGGACGCGTTCCGCAAAACCATGCCGAAACTGACATTGGAAGAATTGCTCTCAGCAAAGCATGAGGGGCATCGTTACTAATGCCGTTCGTGCTCGATGCTTCCGTCGCCGCCTGCTGGGCCATGCCGGACGAACATCACGCCATTGCTCTCGCCGCACGATCCCTTATGAACGATGGCGATAGCGCCGTTGCGCCCAGCCTCTGGTGGTATGAAACACGCAATACGCTGATCGTCAACGAGCGGCGCGGCAGGATTAGCGGCCCGCAGATACTCGAAGCGCTGGGATTGTTTGCCCAGTCGCCCGTGGCGCTTGACCATACGCCGCATGAAATGAATTTGCTGACGCTCGCCCGGAGTTATCGCTTGAGCGTCTACGATGCGGCCTATCTCGAACTGGCGCAGCGCTTGCGCGCACCGCTTGCCACGCTCGATACCAATCTCGCCAACGCCGCGCATGCAGAAGCCATTGCGTTGCTTTCATAGGAAGTTTTAAGCCACCGCAATCTCGGCGCCGCCGCGGAGTGTTTCCTCGCGGGTGGCAACAGCGCGCTGGAGGCGACCGATGACGGTGCCGATCCAGTCCCAGCCTTCGGACTTGGCGGCCAGCGAACGCAGCATCAAATGATTGAGCGGCGAGTTGAGTAGCGCGCGGTAGCCCGCGGCATAGGTTTCGACCGCGCGCTCGATATCGCGCAGGTAGCATTCGGCGGCGGACCAGTCGCCGCAGAGCTGGCCCATCAAAATTTCTGCCTCGCACTTGAGCAGTGCGGCAAGGTCGCCACGGCCATAGGCGTCATTCACCGCGTGCATCTTCTCGGCCATTTCGCCGGTAGCGTCGCCCGCCAGCCGGTCCGGATGGATTTCCTTGGCCAGTGTGCGGTAGCGGGCTTTGAGCTCGGTCTCGCGTGCGGTTTTCAATTCGCGCTGGGCTAAGGCGAGCGGCAAAGTTTCGACATCGTCTTTATAATCAGCAACCGGCGCCTCGAACTGCGCCTCGAGTGCGGCGAGATATTCCGCCCAGGGGCCGACCGCGCCGTAATATTCTTCGGAAAAACCGGCGAGTTGGCATTCAAGCTGCAACATCCGACGCGCCTCACGCTCTAAAGACTCGATGGTCTTGGTAACCCGTACCCGCCAGTAGGTGTCAAGCTGCCGGCGCGCGCGCTCATGCAGGGGCGAAAGATAGGTGGCAGCGGCGTTATGCGAGAACAAGCGATCCCCATAAGTGGGTGGTTACGGGGCGATGTTATACTAGATGTTGTGGTTTGGGCAAGAGAAACGTGTCTCGTGGAAAAGTGAGGCGGGCACAGCGGTTGGGTTCCTCCCCCCTCTAGGGGGGAGGTTAGGAGGAGGGCGTTAGACGCGTGCTCCGAGTCTGAGTAAATGGAAACGCTGCCGCCCTCTCCCCACCCTCCCCCTCAAGGGGGAGGGAGTCATAGACCGCGCCAATCTCACTTTTCACGAGGCACGAGTCACTCACTACTTATTAATCACCCTCGACTCCGGAAAAATCACCCGCACCGTGGTTCCTTCGCCGACCACCGAAGTGAGCTGCAGTTTACCCCCGTGAAGTTCGGCGAACATTTTGCAAAGCGGCAGGCCAAGGCCCGTGCCTTCGTGGCTCTGGCTTCTGTGCACCTGGCCGAATACGGCAAGCGCAGTCGGGATATCTTCCTCGGCGATGCCGATGCCGGTGTCAGAGACGATGAGATGCATCTGGTTGTGATGGTCGAGCCGCGCCTCAACGGTGATGGTGCCGTGGGTCGGGGTGAATTTGATGGCGTTTGACAGGAGGTTGAGCAGGATCTGGCGCACTTTGCGCTTGTCGGCGAACAGCGTGGACAGCGTGTCGGCAATCTCAATTTTCACCGTGATATGTTTGGTCTTGGCGCGCTCGTTCACGATGCGTACACATTCTTCCGCCGTGCGTTTGACGTCGATTTCTTCCTCATGCAGCTCGAGCTTGCCGGCCTCGCCTTTGCTGAATTCGAGGATGTCGGAAATGAGTTGCAGCAAATGCGAGCCGCAGAGATTGATGTCCTGTACGCGTTCTTTTTGCTTGTCGTTCATCGCGCCAAAATACCCGGCGCCGAGCATCTCGGAAAATCCGATGACGGCGTTGAGCGGCGTGCGCAGCTCATGGCTCATATTCGCAAGGAATTCCGACTTCGCCTGCGACGCCAGAATCGCCGAGGCTTCGGATTCCTCGACGCGGATGATCTGCTTGGCCATGGTCAGCGCGAAGAAGGAAAGCACCGAGCCGAATATGGTAAAAATGGCGAGGAAGGAAATATCTTTCAGTCGTGCCGTGCGCCAGCTGGCGAGGAAATCTTCCTCATCCACCACAATCGAGGTCAGGATGGGCAGGTTTTTCAGCTGCATGTAGGAATAGATTTTAATCGTGTTGTTGAAGCTCTGCGTGCCGGTAACGACGCGGTGATTGTTGCCGTTCTCGGTGGCATTGTCGCCGATGAAGTCGAGGATAACGTCACGCTCGGCGGAGTCATCGGGACCGGTGAATAGCACCGAGCCGTTATCGAGCATCAAGGCCATGAAGCGGTTGGTGCCGGAATCGACGGAGGAGAAAAACTCGGCGAAAAAGGTGGGGTCGAGCGCCGCGATGATGACGCCGCCGAAACTGCCGTCGAGCTTGTTTAAGCGGCGGCTCATGACGATGAGTTGCGGGTGCAGCACGTTATGCGTGCGCACGCGGCCGATGTAGTAATTGCGCTCAGGCTCGTCTTTCAGCGTGCGGAAGGCGGGATATTCGCGCAGCGAGTCGGTGTAGTTGTACCATTCGTCGTAGCCCGGCTTGTTGGCGGCGACTTCGATCACACCCTTGTCGTTGACCAGCATGAGGGCGGCGATCTGCGGCGTATCCTCCACCCACAGGCGGAAGTTGTTCTCGATGTCGCGCGGCAGGTTGCCGCCGAACAGCATGTTGAAATACTGGCGCTCGACGGCGCGACGCAAGGTGAGGTCGACGGCGAGGAAGGTCAGCTCCACCTGGTCGGCGAGGATTTTGGTGAGGCGGGTGGCGTTTGTTTTTCCTTCCGATACCGCGTGCTCGTAAGCCTTCGATGCCTGGTAGGCGACGAACACGCAAAATAGCAGCATGATCAGCGCCGAGAAAGCGATCAGCGTTTTGGCTTTGGGCGAACGGATGCGCGGCACACCAGCGAGTTCCCTCACCGTAGACGCCTTCTCCGCCACCTCTGTCCGTTTCGCCGCCATTGTCCCTACTTCTATTACACCGTGCGCCCACTCCCTCTATCCCGTCATTCCCGAGCTAGCTTCGCCCAAACACATCGTGTTTGGTTGCGAAGCTTCATCGGGAATCCATCTTTTTAAGAAGAAGATGGATTCCAGCTTTCGCTGGAATGACGGCGTAGAGACCACGCATGTAGTACTACACCGTATGCCCACTATGACGGGCCGGAGTTAAGGAATTGCTAACAAAGGCTTGAGAATCGGTTACTTAGGCGTTTTTTGTGGTGGTGTGGTTCCCGCGCTTCTCCCTTATTAAAACATTCTTAAGGACTTCTTGGTAAAATCCATTGATATGGCTGAAAATTATCCTGCATTGAATTCCATTGCCAATGAACTTGAAAGCAAGCACCTCACGCGCGAAGCGCAGGTCTTGAGGGACTATCTCGCCAAACATGCCGATTCCCCCGCCTTTCGCCAGCTTGATGCCTGGCTTACCAAACTTGCCGCACACTCGCCGGAGACGATCCAGCATATTAAGCGTGTCGCCGTGGTGGCGGCGCTTAATGCGCCAGGCTTTACCCAAGGCATGTCGGACGAGGCACGGGCGGACTTAACGGCGCGGGTCATCATCGCCGCCGCCGCGCACGATATCGGCAAGCTCGAGATCGATCCCAAACTGCTGGAGAAATCCAGCCGTGTCGATCCCGACCAGATCAAACAACTCATGTCACGCATGCCGGACTATCCCGGCAAAGCACAGGATGTGGAATTCCTGAACATGATCAATGGCGGCTGGATTGCCTTTGATAAAGAGGACAAGCCCGCCGCGGTCCATTCCCTCGCCGAATGTATCAGCATTGTGCGCAACGATCCGACATTGAGCGAACCCAGAATCGCCGATGCGGATTTGAAGTCTTCCAACCTCGCACATTTTAACGCCATCAAGGAGCGGGCGGAGAAAGCGGGCGTTGCATGGCTGCCGAAAGAAATGGAAGACAACCTGCTCAATAGGGGCTTTCGCGGAACGCTCACGGAAAAAGAAATCGCGGTTATGGCCAAGCATGATCCTATCGGCAAAAAAATGTTTCTCGAGGCAGGGCTGGACAAGGCGCTGGGCCTGCCAGCCGATATCATCCAGATGAACAAAGACGGGCGTGCTGCAGTGGCAGCCGATCCGGAGATGGCAAAGATCCATGAATGGATTTCGCTTGCCGACAAGTTCGAGGCGATGACCGGCCAGCGTGCCTATAACCGCGAGAACGGCAAGGAGTACACCATCGCTGAGGCCATGCGGTTACTGGAAAAAGCCGGAGTCGACCCGGCAATACTGCAGCAGTTCAAAGATTCGGGTGTGGCCGAAACCTACGGAAAACATTACGGCATACCGCAGGAACGCGGCCAGTTACAGCCCGATAAGCCGCAGATTACCCATGATTCCGACTCGTCCGATCACAAGCCCTGCCGTGCCCCTCACAAATTACCTTTCCGGCCGGCCTGCCATAACCGATAGGCCCAATTAGAGTGTAGTTGCACCACCCCCCGCAACCCGCTAGATTTCCAAAAATCTTATGGTTGCGCGCATACATACCGTTGCATTTGCCGGGATTGAGACGATCCCGGTTGAGGTGCAGGTGCATATCTCGGGTGGGATACCACGTTTTAACCTCGTGGGATTGCCCGACAAAGCCGTCACCGAATCGAAGGAGCGGGTGCGCGCGGCTTTGCATTCGATGGGCGTGTCGCTGCCAGCCAAACATATCACCATTAACCTTGCCCCCGCCGACGTCGCCAAGGAAGGATCCCACTTCGACGTGCCGATTGCGCTGGGCTTGCTGGTCGCCCTCGGGTTTTTGCCCGGCGACAGTGTTGAAAACTATATCGCCCTCGGCGAACTGGCACTCGATGGTCAGCTTCAAGAAGTCGCGGGCGTACTGCCTGCTGCGCTTGCCGCATCCGAACAGGGCAAGGGACTCATCTGCCCACAAGGCAACGGCGCCGAGGCGGCGTTTGCGGGCGATATCGACGTGCTTGCCCCGGCCTCACTCCTTGCCCTGATCAATCATTTCAAGGGTCAACAAGTATTGAGCCCACCGCAAGCGGTCGCCGCCGTTTCAAACTTTAGTGGGCCTGATATGGCCGAAGTGCGCGGCCAGCAGGTCGCCAAACGCGCGCTCGAAATCGCCGCCGCCGGTGGCCATAACCTGCTGATGATCGGACCGCCGGGTTCGGGCAAGTCGATGCTGGCTTCCTGCCTTCCCGGTATTTTGCCGCCGATGACGGCGGAGGAAATACTTGAAACCAATCTGATTGCTTCCGTCGCCGGCAAGCTGATTAAGGGCGGATTCTCCAACAAACGGCCTTTTAGGGACCCGCACCATTCAAGCTCGATGCCGTCGATGGTGGGGGGTGGACGGCGCGCCGTGCCGGGAGAAATTTCCCTGGCCCATCATGGCGTGCTGTTCATGGATGAGTTGCCGGAATATCCACGCGCGGTGCTCGAATCCCTCCGCCAGCCGCTTGAGACCGGACAGATTTCCGTCGCCCGCGTCGAGATGCATGTGACCTATCCGGCGCGGTTCCAACTCATCGCGGCGATGAATCCCTGCCGTTGCGGCTATCTTGAGGACGCCTCGCGCGCCTGCGGCAAGGCGCCGCGTTGCGCCGTGGATTACCAAAGCCGCATCTCTGGTCCCTTGCTCGACCGCATTGATTTGCATGTTGAAGTTCCCGCCGTTGAAACCCTCGCCATGCTCACCCCCGCCCAAGGTGAACCCACTGCAACAGTCGCTGGGCGCGTCGCCGCTGCCCGCATTCGACAGTTGGAACGTTTCGCCCGGATGCATCTCCCTGCGCGCACCAATACGGAAATCAGCGGGGAAGCATTGCAGGACGTCGTCGCCTTGAACAAAGAAGGGCGCGCTCTGCTCGAGGAAGCCACCAACCGCCTGCAACTTTCCATGCGCGGACTGACGCGCGTCATGCGCGTCGCCCGCACGATTGCCGACCTTGCGGGTTCTGAGCCGGTCGACCGCACCCACCTCGGCGAAGCCCTCTCCTACCGCCAGCAGCCGCAGGGCAAATGGTTAGAAGCGGCCTAGAAAGTGGTGCGTGATTGGTGACTCGTGTCTCGTGAAACAGGTACGGTCTATGGCTCCCTCCCCCTTGAGGGGGAGGGTGGGGAGAGGGCGGCAGCGTTTCCATTTACTCAG
>JANNSK010000114.1:0-59311 GCA_031402515.1 Alphaproteobacteria bacterium
TTTTTCGTTCACTAAAATGCGAGGATCTTAGTGGGCAGCAGCCGGTGCAGCGGCAGCCGGAGCAGCAGCATCCGCAGCCGTAGCGGCCGAAGTAGCAGCAGCATCAGCAGCAGCGCCAGCAGCGGTAGCAGCAGTGCCAGCAGCAGCAGCGGCAGCATCCGCAGCAGCAGCGGCGGCAGCAGCATCCACAGCAGCGGCATCAGCAGCCGGAGCAGGAGCAGCCGCCTCAGGAGCAGCAGCTTCCGGGGTTGCTGTCATTTCTTCGCTGGTCACTTCCGTGGCCGGCTCTTTCGAGCCCATCGCAACGATAACCGCTGCCACAACGGCAACGATCGCGATGGCAACAATGATTTTTTTATTGGAACCTTTTGTTGGGGAATTCATAAGCCCTCATATCCTTCTAGGGTTGGAGTTGAAGTTCTTTAATAGAACCGGTATCTATCTGCAACTGAACGCATTAAGAGTCAACACTTTACGTATAGTTTCATGGGATAATCCCACCAATGAGCACGCAAGCACAGGAAAAACAAAAGAAAAATTGGAAAACCAACCCCATAGTCCTCATCGGGCTGATGGGGGTGGGTAAATCAACGATCGGTCGCCGGTTGGCCAAAAAACTTGGCTGGAAGTTCATTGATTCCGACGTGGAAATCGAGGCAGCGGCAGGTTGCAGCGTGTCGGATATCTTCGCGATTCACGGTGAGCCGATTTTCCGCGATCTGGAAAAACGGGTGATCAAGCGGCTGCTTTCCTCCGGTACGCCGCTGGTGCTGGCGACGGGCGGCGGCGCGTGGATGCAGCCTGCGGTGCGCGAGATTATCCAGCAGAACGCGACGTCGGTGTGGCTGCGCGCGGAACTGGATGTGCTGGTCGAACGCGTCAGTCGCCGCAATTACCGGCCATTGCTTGAAAAGGGCGACAAGCGCGAGATATTGGGTAAGCTGATGGCGGAGCGCTATCCGCTATACGGTGAGGCGGACCTCATCGTCGATTCGGACGGTGGCGCGCATGACCGTGTGGTTGATTTGGTGATTGAGACGCTGGAGCAAAAGAGATGACACATTCGATATATGCTGATGGTTTGTCTTTCGAGGCGACTCGGTATGCCCTCACCCGAAATCGACTAAAGTCGATTTCGACCTCTCCCAAGGGAGAGGTAAGCAAGAGGTACAGCCTAGCCCCACGGCTACCTCTCCCTTGGGAGAGGTCAAAATCCGTCTTCGGATTTTGGGTGAGGGCGTCATGAGCGAAACGCAAACACTGAAGGTCGATCTCGGCGCGCGCAGTTACGACGTTGTCGTTGGCGCTGGGCTGATTTCAGAGGCAGGTAAGTATGTCGCACCGTTGCTCGCCTCGCCCCGCGTGATGGTGGTGACGGATGAAACGGTGGCGCGGCATTATCTCGCGCCGCTCATGCAATCGTTGCATGCGCAGGGCATACAAGTCGATCACGTGCGGGTGAAGGCGGGCGAGGGGAGCAAATCGTTTGCCAGTTACGCCAAGCTGATGGAAGCGCTGCTGGCGTTGAAACCAGACCGCAAGACGACGCTGCTGGCGCTCGGCGGCGGAGTGATTGGCGACCTCACCGGTTTTGCCGCGAGCACGCTATTGCGTGGCGTGCCTTATATCCAGATTCCGACGACGCTGCTGGCGCAGGTGGATAGTTCCGTGGGTGGTAAAACGGCGATCAACGCCAAGGTAGGGAAAAATCTGGTCGGGAGTTTTTATCAGCCGAGAATCGTGCTCGCCGATATTTCCACGCTGGCCACATTGCCCGCGCGGGAAATGCGTGCGGGCTATGCCGAAATTATCAAATACGGGCTGATTATGAACGCGCCGTTTTATCACTGGTGTTTGGAAAACGGTGAAAAGCTGGTCGCGGGCGATACGGCGTTATTACAGGTTGCCGTCGCGCAGTCGGTGGCGATGAAGGCAGAAATTGTGGGTAAGGATGAGCGTGAATCCGACCGCCGCGCGTTGCTCAATTTCGGCCATACGTTCGGCCATGCGCTCGAAGCGGAAACCGGCTATAGCGACACATTGCTGCACGGCGAGGCGGTGGCGATCGGCATGGTCATGGCCTGTCGTTTATCCACGCAGATGAAACATCTGGCACCGGAAGTGGAGACAGAACTCGCGGCGCACCTCACGCGCATCGGGCTGCCTACCGCGCCGCACGACATCCAAAAAAACTGGGATGGTGGAAAGCTGGTGTCGCATTGTTTGAGCGATAAGAAAGCCGAGGGCGGCGCGCTGACATTTGTGATTCTCGATGCGGTGGGCAAAGCGCGCGTGGTGAAGCAGGTGGATAGCGAACTCGCGCATGTGGTGGCCGCTTCATATATGAAAGTCTGAGGAGGGCCTTATGGAAATGGCAGATATTCTGTTTTCGATGGGCATGATTTTCCTATGCGTCGTCGGCTCGGCGTTTTTTGCGGGGGCGGAGACGGCGGTGACCGGCGTTTCGCAGGCGCGGCTGTTCCACCTCATGCAGGAAGGCGATCCGCGGGCGCAGAAAATCGATGAATTGCGCAAGGACAAAGAAGCGCTGATCGGTGCGCTGCTGCTCGGCAATAGCGCCGTGCATATCCTTGGTTCGGCGCTCGCCGCCGGGCTTGCCATCAAGCTCTACGGTGAGGATGGCGTGTTCTACGCCTCGGCGGTGATGACGATTATCGTCGTAACCTTCGGCGAAGTGCTGCCCAAAACCTACGCCATATTAAACAGCGAGGCGGTGACGCTCAGGGTGAGTTATTTCCTGTGGTTCATCTGCCGTCTACTGAGTCCGTTCGTGCGCGTCATTCAATGGATCGACTACCCGTTCCTGCGCCTGCTGGGTGTGCATGATGGGCGGAGCAAATCGCTGGTTTCGGCGACCGATGTGATTCGCGGCACTATCGAGATGCATCATGAGGAAGGTGACGTTATCAAGAAAGATCGCGACATGCTGGGCAGCATTCTCGACCTCACCCATCGCGGAGTGGCCGAGGTGATGGTGCATCGCAAGCAGGTGGAGAGTATCGACCTGTCGGAAGACCCCGAAACCATTATCGGACAGGCCATCGCCTGTAACCATAGCCGCATCCCGTTATGGAAGGACAATGTGGAGAATATCGTCGGCATCCTGCATTTGAAGGATTTGCTCAAGCTGGTGCGTCAGCAGAAAATCGGCATCACCCGCGAGATGATTCGCCGCATCGCGCAGAAACCATGGTTCGTTCCCGAAACGACCAACCTCGCCGATCAGCTCACGGCGTTCCGTACCAAGCGTAAGCACTTCGCCTGCGTCGTCGATGAATATGGCGCATGGCTCGGTATCGTGACGCTCGAGGACATCATCGAGGAAATCGTCGGCGATATTGACGATGAGCACGACCCACTTGAAATCGCCGAGATCATTCCGTTCGGCGAGCGGGCGTATCGCGTCGAGGGCACGGTCACCATCCGTGATTTAAACCGCAGGCTCGACTGGGATTTGCCGGATGATCATGCGAGCACCGTCGCCGGTTTGGTGTTGCATGAGGCGGAGGTGATCCCCGATAAAGGCGCCGTGTTCGAGTTTTTCGGCTACCGTTTCACCGTCGAGGAAAAACGCGCCAACCAGATTACGCAGCTTTTGGTCGAGGAGCTTGAGGATGCGTTTGATGACGCTCAAGAATAAAGTGGTGACAAGTGACAGGTGGCATGTGGCATGCGAAGGCATGGACAACGTGCCACTTGTCACCTGTCACCTGCCACTTTTATGAGCGAAGCGAACGACACTATCATCGAGTTCATCACCCACGGCAGGTTCGTGCGGGTGACGGCGATCGATCCCAAAACCGGCAGAGAGGTGACCATCGTCGGCGATGCCGCCCTCCCGCGCGACAAGTTGGCCCAAGAGGCTATCAAGAAGCTGAAATATATGATGAAAAAGTAGTTTTAGGGGTTCAGGGTTCAGGAAGTGCCTTGCCATCCCCTCGGCGTCATTCCCGCGCAGGCGGGAATCCAGCTTCAAGCCGCGTCTGCGGCGAAAAGACTGCTGTTTTACCGCGCCGGACGGCGCTTAGCGCTGGATTCCCGCCTGCGCGGGAATGACGGAGCCTTCCCACCAGCCCCCCAAATCTTCACAAAACCTTAACATTCAAGGGGTGGGTATTCATGATATGTTAACCATGTAGTAGTAGAATCAGAGCATCTGAGGCTAGCAAAGACCATGGTTGAGAAAAGTACACCAGCAACACCATCACCCAAAGCGACGGCGGCGAAGCCGGTTGTGGCTGTGACGAAATCCGGCAAGCCGCTCGCTTCATTCGGCGATCCGCTCCAACGGGCGATGGCTGAGCTGATGGTCGTTGTAGAGCCAAGAGAGTCAGAGAAGGCGCATGTTAAGGCCGACCTAGAGCAGCTACAAAAAAAACATGCTGGCCACCCAGAAGTCTATATCGATCCAAAGTTTGTACGCGACAATACAGAAACTCTTGCCATGCGTAACCTCAATGACTGGGCAAACATTTCTGCCGCACAGAAATATGTATTCCTCCGCCGTGCCGAGGATTATGCGCGTGCTTGGCAGGAAACCGATAAAGATCCAGAGCCTTTAAAGACGCCCGCGGCGATAAAAAAATATTGCGTTGATCAATTTACCGAAGGTTACAACAAGGCTGCCGGTTGGATGGCAGATCGTGATCGGGAGTTGAATAGGCAATGGGACACATGGAGTAAAGACTCATATTGGAAGCCCGCTGTTCACGGTTTAGTGCAAACTTTAATCGTCCCGACAGTAGTGGCTGCCACCCGCCTTCCCACGGCTGATGACATCTTTTGGCACTCAGCACCCGCGACGCCCGACGTAAAAAAAAACCCTCAGCCATCCTCGATGACCCCGCTCAAAAAGGAGCACCAGCTATGACAAACTTCCCACCCAAAGTCGTCGCGAAGCCAGAACCGAATGCGGTGGTCGCGAAGCCAGTTGGCGCGAAGCCTGCGTATAAAAACGCGAATGACGACGCCGAACTTAAGTTCGCTATGTCGGAATTGTTGGGTACTACGTTTGAAGATATATCGGCGCGCGGCGAGTTGAACGCTGTCATGAGCAGTAGCGATGAAATGCCAGACGGCGCATCGCCTGGGTATCTCAGCCCGGCATTCCGCCAGAAATTTATGCAAGCAGGGCATAACTACAACAATAGCGATTCCGCGCGCGTATCGAAACTTCTGATCTACAAGATGCTGGAGCGCGCGGCGGAGGTGGCTAACTACAAGGCTGCCAATGGCGGCAATACTCCGACGAAATTGAGTTTTGCCGCAGCGAATGTGCGGCGCGACGAAGCCTTCCACCCCCAAAAAAATGCCGCGGATGCGCTCCATTTCGCCCGCGAAGAAATGCTTAGTCGCTGGAATCCTAATCATATGCGCGCGGTCCCATTACTGAATGGCCTTGATGTGAATGACCCCAATGTTTTGACAGAAACGTCACGCAATAAATTCCTGGATATGTACAAAGACCAATATTGGATTGATGCTGGCGCAAGTTATATCTGGGCCTATGCGGTCAATCAGCGTGCCGAAGGCATGTTGAATTTTTGGAAAACTCCGGGAAATAACGACAAGACTCCGCCGGCCATCGACGTTAGAAAAGCGTATGATGATGCGAAAGTATTGGCCGATCATTACAAGCCTGCCGCTCCTGCAATCCCCGCGCCTGCGACAACGCCTGCGGCCACCCCACCACCTGCGGCCAAACCTGCGCCGGGGATGCCGGGCGCACGCACGCCTAAGGATGCGCTTGAGTATGCGAAGGAAGAGATACTGAATAACAATGTATGGAATACTGGGTCCCAGAGCACGCGTGATGCGTACAATGCGCGTTTCCCAACGGTGGTCACCCCCCAAATGCTAACGAAGGATTACCGCAAAGCTTTTATCACCAAAGCGGCGAAAACGGAGGGCATCGAGCGCACAACCTATGTCAAAATATACAACGTCTACCTGCATGCCGAAGAGGTGATGAATTTCTGGAACAAAAATCCCGGAAAAAATCCTCCCAAGCTGTCAGAAGGTACGATTGATCAGCGCATTGCCGACACAGAAAATAAGCAGGTCGCGACACTTGCAAAGACACTGGCAGAAGAGGAAGCCAAGAAAACCGCGAAGACAGCACCACCGGTGGCGGGCAGAAAACCCGCCGCTATGCCGCCAGCAGCGAATACACCAACTCCATCGACCACTGCGCCTGTTGTGCCGCTACCGGTAGCACCCGCCGCGCCGGTACCACCGGCATCGACCAAACCCGCCAAACCCGCCAAACCCGCCACACCAGCCAATCCGCTGCCACCAGCCACTCCGACGCCGACTGCGGGCGGTAAGCCTGCTGTAGCGACGGCTCCGTTGTTCAGTTTTGGGAGAGCAGAACCCTCGCTGCAAAGCGTCGAGAAGGCGATTTATGACCTCGCCAAGAAGAAGTGGGACAAAGACGTCGCCGCCCATAAGAAATGGGAAGAGGCAGCCAAGGCTGATGCATCCAAAGCAGGTAATGAGCCAAAGGTTGATGATGAGCCGAAATATGCAGACTATGTGACTCAGTACACCGGCAAAACGGCGACTCAGGCGCTGATGCTTGAGGCGACTGACGGCAAACTTAATGCGATTCCTACTGGCCATCTCCCGGCGGCGCAGGCGCAGGCGCTCGGTGCGATTCTGTTGCGCATTGAGAAGAACGGTAACGGCACCGCGCGGCCCGATGTGACGGTGATGGGCGCTGATAACCAGCCGCATCAGCTCGAACCTAAAGAACTGTCCGCATGGCTGCAGGAAACCGCGCCGGATCAGCAGAAGCGCCCGGCGGGCGTTACGGCGGGCATGCCAGTCGATGCATGGGCGAAGGCGCGGAATGTCGGGCTGACGGCGCTTGCGTCGTCCTATCCGCTCCTGAACCCTAGTGATAGTGGTGACCCGTATGTTATCGAAACTGCCAAAGGGCAACGTCGCGTGGTCAGCAACGGCGTCGTTACCTTGCCGCTCGACGGGTATTACGGCGGTATCGATAACGGCACGCATGCTGCCGATGGTGACATCATCGACGTCTATATCAGTACCAAGGCGCACGATATGATGAAGGCCACGCCTCCCAAGGAGGTGAAGGGCAAAGTGTTCGTTATGCAGCAGATGGATAAAGGCAAAGACAATGACGAATTAAAAATCGGCATCGGTTACGACTCCGCCGAAGCGTTTGTCGCGGCCATGGCAAGCACGTGGGACAACAAGCAAAAATTCGTCGATGACAATCTCGGCAAAGTAGTCGAAATGACGTGGAGCCAGTATTACGATAAAAATGGGCTGCAGGCGGCGCTGGCAGAGAAAGAAGCAACGTGGAAAAACGATAGAGTCAATCTCACGGTGGATGAGGTGGTGGCATTGCCGGCAATGCAGGACCCAAAAGTTACCGTTTACCAGCCTGCCCAACTTACTGCCGCGGCGCTCGCGTCACGCGCGGCTCCAGCAGCACCGGCAGCGAAACCGCCCGTTGCACCTGCAGTTGTTCCGCCGACGCCCGCGCCCGTCGTTCCGCCTGCAGTGCCTGCAGCACCCGTTGAAAAACCTGCAGAGGGGAAACCGCCTGTTGTCGAAAAACCGGTGGATGTGGAAAAGCCCAAACCGATCGTACCGACGCCGACGCCGACAGAAAAACCGGTCGAGCCATTAAAACCGGTGCCACCACCGACACCGAAACCCGAAACACCCGTCGGCCCGACCATCCAAACACTGATGGCGACACCACAAAAAAGCAGCAAAGCTTTCGAAGCGATGGGCATGTATGATCGGCGCACCGCCGTACTCGATGTGGCGGTTATAGCCATGCTGCGTGATCGCGATTCCTTCGCGCATGTGCTGGATCGTCTGCGCGGCAGCGACAAGCAGGGTTTCTTCGGTCGCATCTTCGACAAGAGCGAGCATGAGCGCCTTGCCGACCGGCTGGAGGATGTTGCGGAAGCCATGGATGACCGTGCCCGCCTTGATCATCGTGCGCAGAAAGGCAAACGCGTGTCACCGGATGATATTCGCGAAGCCAACGAGGATATCAACAAAGCCTTTGAAAAATTGGAGCAGTATCTCAACTCGATTAAGGACAACAGCAAGCCCGTCGTCGGCGTCTGGCAAGACGAGGGCGAACCGCCGCGTGAGCCGCGTACGCGCGAAGAGAAAAGGATCGTTGCCAAGTTGATACGTGATGAGGAACGCAAGCAGCGCAAAGATCTCAATCACGCATTCGATCGTCAGGAAGCGGTGGCGATGCTGATGGGTATCGTCGGCGAGACGCCTGCCGTCAATGCGCTGGCACGTGATATCGTGGTGGATGATCTGGCACGCGAGGATATCGATCCGGGCATCGCCCTGCGGATTGATCGTTCGATAAAAGCGGTTGAGGCGGAAAAACGCACCGGCAGGTTTGGTACGGTCATCCGTCCCGACATCAGCGAGATCTTTCCTCCCGAGGTTCCGGCTGCGGCGGTGGTTACACCGCAGGCAGCCAAGGACGCCGCACTTGAGGCGGGCGATAAAGCGAAGGCTTCCGGTGCCGGTGCTGCCAGCGATGTGGATGTTGAAGACACACCCGTACCGCAGAATGTTGCGACGAATGGCAAGGCTAACCAGGATGAGCCTTCCCGCGCGTAGCGAAAGCCGCCCTCACTTACCCACACTTATGTTGCGATGCAGCGCGAAGGGGCAGGTTTGCCTTGCGTCGCATAGTCACCGCTGCTAGCCCTCGACCAGCGCCATATGCTTGAATTCTGGCCGCATTTTATCATCGCAAGATGATGGATGACAGGATGATGGATGATCCGTGGTGCCCTCACCCGAAATTTGCTAAAGCAAATTTCGACCTCTCCCAAGGGAGAGGTAACCGTGGGGCGCGATCTTGCCTCTTGTTTACCTCTCCCTTGGGAGAGGTCGAAAATCGTTTTTCACGATTTTCGGGTGAGGGCAACTTTACGGATCATCGATCATCGGGTCATCGATCATCGATACTACAGGAGACATCCATGCACGTCGGACAACTGGTCAGCAGTCTTTTTTCCGTATTCCATGATCGCCGCAAATCGGTGGCGCAGATTCAGGCCGAAGCGAGCGCCAGCGTCCTCAAACGCACATTGGGCAAATGGAACCTCGTCAGCCTCGGCATTGGCTGCATCATCGGCGCCGGTATTTTCGTGATGACCGGCACCGCCGCCGCCAACCATGCGGGCCCTGCGATCATCCTCTCCTTCGTATTTGCCGGATTCGCCTGCGCTTTCGCGGGCTTATGTTACGCTGAATTGGCCTCGGTGCTGCCGGTATCCGGCTCCGCCTATACCTATGCCTATGCCACGCTCGGCGAAGTTTTCGCCTGGGTGATGGGCTGGCTGCTGCTGCTCGAATACGGGCTTGCCGCCTCGACGGTCGCCGTCGGCTGGTCGGGCTATATCGTCAGCTTCCTCAAAGATTTCAACATCGTCATCCCGCCGGAATATACGGCGGCGACGGGCCATGCGGTGAAACTCGCCAGCGGCCAGATGGGCACGGCGATCTTCAACCTCCCCGCCTTCCTCGGCGTGACGGCGGTAACGGCGCTGCTCATTGTCGGCGTCAAAGAATCGGCGAGCGTGAACAATGTTATCGTGCTGATCAAAGTATCGGTGATCGTGCTGTTCATCGCGATCGGGATTTTCTACGTGAACCCGGACAATTGGCATCCGTTTATACCGGAGGAAAAAGGGCCGGGTGAATTCGGCTTTAGCGGCATCCTGCGCGCCTCGTCGATCATCTTCTTCGCCTATGTCGGTTTCGAGGCGGTCTCAACCGCGGCGGCCGAGGCCAAGAATCCGCAGAAGGATATGCCGTTCGGCATCATCGGCTCACTGGTGATTTGTACGATTATCTATATGGCGGTGGCGCTGGTGCTCACCGGCATTGTGCATTACCCGGAGCTCAACGTGCCCGACCCGATCGCGGTGGCGGTCGACCAAATCGGCCTCGGCTGGTTCTCCTTCGTCATCAAGGTCGGCGCCATCATGGGCCTGTCGTCGGTGATGCTGGTGCTGCTCTACGGTCAGACGCGGATTTTCTACACGATGAGCAAAGACGGGCTGCTGCCGGTCGTACTCAGCCACGTGCATAAGAAGTTCCGTACGCCGTGGATCAACACGATTATCGTCGGCGTGCTGGTGTCGATTGCGGCGGGTACGATGCCGATCAACGAACTGGGCGACCTGGTGTCGCTCGGCACGTTATGTGCCTTTGCCATTGTGTGCATGAGCGTATTGTGGCTGCATTATAAACAGCCGAAGCTAGCGCGGCCGTTCTCCACCCCGTGGAAACCGTGGATTCCGCTGCTTGGCATCGCTTTCTGCGGCTACCTCATCGCGCAGATGCCGTGGGCGACCTTCGTGCAGCTGAAATGGTTCTTCCTGCTCGGCGCGCTGATCTATCTGTTCTACGGACGGGGCAACAGCCTGCTCGGTGCCACCACCGATAAGGGCTCGATGAATGGCGTGCAGCAGCTCTGGCTGCTGGTGGGCCTCGTTGGCGCGCTCTATATCGGCACGCTTGGCTTCCGCCAGCCGGACACGATGTCCTCCGTCGCCGATATGATCCAGATCGTCATGGCGCTGCTGGTCACCGGGGCGCTGGCGCTCAGCGGTATTCTCTGGAGTCAGGCGAAGAAAGGCAAAGCGGGCGATATGGGTGACGACTGGTTCAACACGCTGTTCGGTCTCTATGTCTTCGGCTTGCTGCTGTCGGTGATGCTGGATATTGGATCGTCGAAAGAGCTGCTGGCGCCCGCCTTGGTGCCGTATCTCTCCGCCCTGTTCGCCTTCACCACCAGCCTCGCGCTGCTGTGGTCGGTGCCGCTGCCGGGCTGGCTCAGAAGAAGGTTCAGCTAAGCATTCGGAGACCATTCGGCTAGAATCCCGGCCCGTTACGTAAATACTTGCCAAGGGCAATGACGCTGGCTAAACCATGCGCGCCTCAATTTAAGTGTGCCGTCGTAGCTCAGGGGTAGAGCAACGCATTCGTAATGCGTGGGTCGGGGGTTCAATTCCCTCCGACGGCACCACCCTACGCCTTCGGCTTCGGGTGGCTGACACCAGTCAGACACACGAAGGCGATCTTAGGCGTAGGAGTGTCCTCCGAAGCTCGTAGAGCGAAGGCGGACGCGCTCAACAATCTCAAACTTTTTTACATCACCGGCTGGGTGTAGGTGATGGTATAGGCGCGGAGGCCTTTGTCGCCGACGGTGACTTTTTTCACCTGCGTCGCGTCGCCATAAGTAGCGGTGACGGTGTAGGCACCCTTCGGCAAATCCACCAGCAGATAGGGACCTTCGGTGGTCGTGCTCAAGATTGCCTCGCCGGTTGTATTGGCGATAGTGACAGTGACGTCCGCCAGATAGTGGCCGGTATTGGCAGCGAAGGAGAGTTTTACGCGGAAGTCAGGTTCGAGCAGCTTCATCTGCGCCTTGCCTTCTTCGCCGAGGCCGCCGCTGACATAGCGGATGCCGTTATCCATGGCGTAGACTTCCGGTGCGTCGAGGTAATCTTCGTCGTCGGTGGTGCGCACGATTTCGCGCGCGCTGTCGGCGAAGGGTTTATCCTCGCCGCCTGCCGCAGGGTTGATGATTTCAGGCTGGCGTACTTTGTCGGCGCGTTCAGGGCGGACAAGGGTTGCGCCTTCGCGGTATTTGATCGAAACGTCGGTCTGCCCGGAGGGGACATGAATAACATCCTGCATCAGCGTGCCATCGGGCGGGCCGTCGCCGGGATTCTTGGCGGTGGGCATGGGTTGATGGATGGGCTGGGCAAGGGCGGTGCTGGCCAGAAGTGTTGCGAGCATTGCGGTTCGGATTGTCCGTAGAGATGGTGACATGGGGGTCTCCTTGTGGTGAGTGTCGGTGAGATTCGACCACCAACATAGTCCATTAGCGAGAGATAACAAGGGGGGAGCTTAAAAGCCTATAGGAAACAGTATAGTGCATCTGTGTTATTTGCATGACTGGGTGGGCAGAAATCTGCTAAAACCCAGTCAGTTCAACTCGGCAAAAGGAGACTTTTATGTACACGCTTTATTATTCACCGAATGCCTGCTCCCTCGCGGTCCATGCGCTGCTCATCGACATCGGCGCGAAATACGAACTGGTCAATGTCAAGGAAGCGCAGAATCACGACGCGTTTGTAAAAGCCAATCCACGGGCGATGGTGCCGACGCTTATCGTCGAAGGCAAGCCACTCTATGAAGGTGCAGCCATCCTCACCTACCTCGCTGACACGCATCGCAGTACCTTGCTTCCCGTCGCTGGCTGGGAACGCGCCAAGGCGCTCGAATGGTTGTCGTTCGCCAATAGCACCTTACATCCCAAATACGGTGCGCTATTCGCCTCGCTGTTCAAAATCGGCATGAGTCCTGCCGACGCAGATAAGAACCCGTTAACCAGTGCGGCGCTCGACGGTATCCAGCAATGCTGGGATCAGGTGGAGCAGGAATTGCAGAGCAAGCAGTATATGGTCGGCAGCGAAGCCACCATCGGCGATATCCTGCTTACGGTGATCGCCAACTGGTCGCCCGCCATGCCACGGACCATCAAATTCGGGCCGAAAACCAAGGCCTATCTCACCCGCGTCAGCGCGCTGCCTTCCTACCAGAAGGCCATGGCGGAGGAGAAGGTGGAGTATAAAGTGGCGGCGTAAGGCAGAATGAAAGGTTGTCAGCCACTGGCTGATTTGCTAGTGGTTGACACCCCATTCCTTGAAAATCATCCATTCGGAGCAAGCCATGAAAAAACTTCTGCCATTGATGCTCGCGCTGGCGCTTGCCGCCTGCGCCGGCGAATACTGCAATAAACCCTGTCAGGATATGTGTGCCAAACATCGTGAACCGCTTTCTGAACGTACCTTAGGTTCGACGCGTGGCAACAACAACGTGATCATCCAGTATAATGATCAGGACTACAAAAAGAGCAGCAAGGGGTTCTGCAGTCATTGCGACAAGATGAAGGGTGAATCCGGCAAGGCCAATAAGCGCACCAATAAAACATATAAGTCGGCGCCCGTCGATACGGTAACCGAGAAGAAAGAAACAAAGCCAGCGAAGAAAGGCCTGTTCTTCTAAACTTCCACCCGCATTCATGAAAAGGGAGGCCCCGTGCCTCCCTTTTTTATTGGTAATCTGCCGCTTGCAAGAGCAGCGATAAATCCCTACAACCCGCGCCATGACAGACTTGTCTCACATCAGGAACTTCTCGATCATTGCCCATATCGACCATGGCAAATCGACGCTGGCCGACCGGCTGATTATGGCCTGCGGCGCGGTCGAGGCGCGCGACATGCACGCGCAGATGCTCGATTCGATGGATATTGAGCGCGAGCGCGGCATCACCATCAAGTCGCAAACGGTGCGGCTGAAATATACGGCGAAGGACGGCAAGGATTACATCCTGAACCTGATGGATACGCCCGGCCATGTCGATTTCGCCTATGAGGTGAGTCGTTGTCTGGCGGCGTGTGAAGGCTCGCTGCTGGTGGTCGATGCGAGCCAAGGGGTGGAGGCGCAAACGCTGGCCAACGTCTATCAGGCCATCGACAACAAAAACGAAATCGTTCCGGTCTTAAACAAAATCGATTTACCGGCGGCTGAACCGCTTGCCGTCAGCCAGCAGATCGAGGACATGATCGGCATCGATACGACGGACGCGCTGCATGTCTCGGCGAAAACGGGGCAGGGGATTCCTGACCTGCTCGAGGCCATCGTCGCGCGCGTGCCTCACCCGAAGGGCGACCGCGAGGCGCCGCTCAAGGCGCTGCTCGTTGATAGCTGGTACGACACCTATCTCGGCGTGATTATCCTCGTGCGCGTCGTGGACGGCACACTCAAGAAGGGTCAGAAAATCCGCTTCATGAATGCAGGCATGACCCAAACGGTCGAGGGTGTCGGCGTGTTCACGCCGAAGAAAGTGAATGCCGAACTATTGGGGCCGGGTGAGGTGGGCTACATCCAGACCGGCATCAAGCTCGTTGAAGAATGCAATGTCGGCGACACGATCACCGACGAGAAAAACCAGACTGCCGAAGCATTGCCGGGATTCAAACCGGTGCAGCCGGTGGTGTTCTGCGGATTATATCCTACGGACGCTTCCGACTTCGAACATCTCAAAGATTCGCTGGCCAAGCTGCGCTTAAACGATGCGAGCTTCCAGTTCGAGACCGAAAGTTCTACCGCGCTCGGCTTTGGATTCCGTTGCGGGTTCCTTGGATTACTGCATCTCGAAATTATTCAGGAGCGTCTGGAGCGCGAGTTCGATCTCGACCTCATCGCCACCGCACCTTCGGTTATTTATAAAATAACCATGACCGACGGCAAGGTGATGGAGCTGCATAATCCCGCCGATTATCCGGATGTCACCAAAATCGCCGTGATGGAAGAGCCGTGGATTCATGCGACCATTTTCGTGCCGGATGATTATCTGGGGAATATTCTCGCGCTCTGTACGGAGAAACGCGGCGAGCAGAAAAACCTCACCTATGTTGGCTCGCGCGCGCTGGTCGAATACAAGCTGCCGCTCAACGAAGTCGTGTTCGATTTTTACGACCGGCTGAAATCAGGCAGCAAAGGTTACGCGAGTTTCGAGTATCACGTCGACGAATATCGCGAGAGCGATTTGGTAAAAGTGTCTATTCTCGTCAATGGCGAGTCGGTCGACGCGCTGGCGATGATCCTGCATCGCGCCGCTGCCGATTCGCGCGGCCGCGCGCTCTGTGGCCGCCTGAAGGAATTGATCCCCAAACACCTGTTCCAGATTGCGATTCAGGCGGCCATCGGCGGTAAAATCATCGCCCGTGAAACCATTTCGGCGATGCGCAAAGACGTCACCGCGAAATGCTATGGTGGCGACATCAGCCGCAAACGCAAACTGCTCGATAAGCAGAAAAAGGGTAAAAAACGCATGCGGCAGATCGGCAATGTCGACATCCCGCAATCGGCCTTCATCGCCGCGCTGAAGATGAGTGACGAAGGGTAGGAATCTCCATCTTTTTTAATATTGTTCTTTCACAGAAAAAACGGGGATTTCACGCACAAGGAATTCTTCAAAAAGTGGTACTGTAAAAGCTGTATCACCATGTGCCGGACTATAAATCATGCCTTTGTTAATCAGCTGACCACGAAGTGGGGCTACTTGCTCGACAGTTTTTCCTAGTTTGGTTGCAATATCACCGGATCTTTGTGTTTTTGCTCCTAATTCAGCCAAAGCGCGAACATATTTTTTCTCACTCGGCGTAAGCCGATCGAATCGGGTTCGGAAAAAATTCTTATCGAGATTGGCAATCGATAACGCACTCGCATTCTTTACATCATTAACGGTGATGGGGGATTCTTTTGCTATATTCCACGCATGATATCCCCATTCCTGCAGGAAGTAGGGGTAGCCTTTCGTAGTTTTATAAATTTCATTCAGGGCGCCCGGAGCAAAGGCAACTTTTAGTTCTTTCGCTGGTTGTTGTAGTGCAATAATCGCGTCTTCTTTATTAAGGGCCCCCACCTCAGGGTAGGTAAACAACCGTTCCGCGTATGATTTTGAGTTGCCGGCTTTGGCGATCAATTGCGGCAATCCAGCGCCAATGAGAATAAGTGGCAATGATCTTTGTGAAACACGATGCACTGCCATAATCATGGCGCTCAATTCAATTTCGTCTACGTACTGTAGTTCGTCAATGATGATGGCCACTGCTGTTTTTCGGTCTTTTGCCGCCTCTCCAATGGCGACAAAAAGTGCGGCAAGATCAACTTCCAAATCCCCACTATCCGCTTCTCCTGTTTCAGCATCGACGTTGATATAAAATTCGAGATCGCCCGACTTGACTTTTAGAGCACCTATAAAGCTTTTAAATACCCGCAGGGCCTTTTTAGCTTTTTCGCTAATCATTTCTCCACGATCCAGATCAAAAAGAATGCGCCGAAGATGTGGAATCAGCAACTCTGCCAAAGATTTTTTTTGGCGGCTTTCATGCGCCTCAATAAAAGCCACCCTATATCCGGCTTTTTCCGCCAGTCTCTGAATCTCACCTAGCAACACAGTTTTGCCCACGCCTCTTAAACCCACAAGTATCATGCTTTTTTCTGCGCGCCCGTTCTTAACGCGCTCTAATGCAACCAGTGCATTTTCTAATATAGCCTTACGGCCAGCTAGTTCAGGAGGGGGAGTCCCGGCTCCCGGGGAAAAAGGATTTTTTGCTCTGTCCATGTATATATACCTTATTATTACTTATCGTTAATGTTGATAATATGTAATAAGTTTCATAAGATGTCAAATCCAAGTGATAATGAAGCTATGAGCGACGAAGGTTAAGCTTTTCCAGTTGGTTAGCTTGGCTCTTTGTAATTGTCACACAATCTTCACAATCATTAACAAGTAATTGTGCTATCTATTTCCTTTATCAAGCAATGATGGAGCAAGTTATGGCGGCAAACAACACTACCATGGGTAATATTTATTCCGGTGATATGGCCAACGAGGTGATGGGAAGTGAAGGGCCCGACTCGGTTCATTTTAGGGTCTTAAAGAACGCCTATACGCAAGGCGGTAACGACACGGTGAACGTCACTGTTTTGCTTTCCGGTGATCTAAGCACGGGTGCTGGTGATGATAAAATTAATGTTCACCAGATTGATGGTGACGGTTCCATCGATGCGGGTGCGGGCCGCAATGACCAGGTCACGATTGGGGCAACATTGGCGAAACGCGTTACTGATATTGATCGGCGGCCGGTGACATTGGGTGGCGGTGGTACGGTGGATGCAATCCGGCAGTCGGTAGAGGTAAATACCAGAAATGGTGTAGCCAACACCGTCAACGTCAAGGATATGGAAAGTGTAGAGGTTGAGGTTGACCCGTATGACTCGGTCCGTGCGACAGGTGTGGACCGTGTTCGGGTGCGCTCCGGCTTTACCAAAGACTATTGGGCGGCGAAGGGCATCCATCACACGGTGCCGATCGATATTACTGATGCGAAGGGTGGTGTGCTGGTGAGTTTGCATCATTCAGATATCGATGCGAATATTACGTTGCGTGGTGTGACAGGGACCATGAACATTTCACTGAGTAAGCAGGATAACCTTGGCTGGCATGAATCGACATGGATTCCGGGCATGCCTGACCCGACCGGCCACCATCAAACCATCACGCTGGATGATAGTTTTGTGTTAAGCCAAAGTGATGATGGCAGTGCTGTGAAACCGCGTAGAATTCACATGGGTGCTGAAGGCGGCAAGCATGTGCTGAATATCAAACATGGAGCAGCAAAGCATTTCCTGCGTCCGGACCAGTCTCCCAGCTTGCAACAGACGACACCAGACAATGAGATAGGTACGATCTATCTGCTGCGCGATCAGAATAATCAGCAGATTATCCTTGATAAATCTACCCAGAAGGTGGTGTTTGAAGGCGTTGGCAAAGATGGTCAGGATGTCATGTACGACCTTACCTTACCCAATCTGAAGGCGCAGACCGTTCCCCATAAATAGCCCATACCGATTACAGTGCGCATCTATCGCTGAAGATGGGTGGTGAGGGCTAGCGCTGGTTCTGCGCAACGCGTTGGTTGTTGTTGAGCGCCGCCGCCAGCGTCGAGTTATTCCGGAACGCGTGTTCCATATATTTCTGGGTGTCGATGAACTTGTCGCCGGGCTGGAGCATGGCATACTGGGTGACGCCCTCGTCGTCGATATAGCTGATGTTGACGGAGCCATTACGCTGCGGGTTGATGCTGCGAATGAAGCCGGTATGGCTGCCCTCGCCGCGGCTTTTGTTGCTGACGTAAATGTCATACGGTTGGGGTATGTTGTGCGCGTTATAAGTTGTGTAAGCGCCGGCATTCCCTGCGAGACTACGCATGGCATCGACCCCCATCGGGAACGCGTCGCCTTGGCCGAAAACCATGCTGCCAATGCTGCGGATTCTATCTTTGTTGTTGCTATGGCCGGGGTTCACAGGACGGCCAATCAATGCTCCCGCCGCCATAATAAGCACCAGCGAATTACATGCCTGACACGCGCGTTCGCCCACCGTACCATTAGCACCATTACCAGTTCTGGCGGTTGCCAGAGCTTCCGTATTCGGGGCGCCGGAGAAATAAATCATTTTTTTGCTTTCACCGTCGAGACCTTGGGTATTCGACTGCAATATCCGATCCTGTTGTGCGATGGCAGCCCTGAAATTCGGCATGCCGCTTGATGTGGTCAGCGGCGTTGGTAATTCCATGGTGTTGCCATCGGGAACTGAAGTAACTGGCAACTTTGGCACTGGTGGTTGCGATGCTATTGCTTGAGGCTTTGTAGATTGAATGCCTGCGAACACTTCATCCGGTATATCCAGTCCATATTTCCTTAATTTCTGCTGTAGCTCGTTCTTTAACGAAGCAATCTCTTCAGCAGAAAGCGCGGACCCTTGAAAACCAAGTTTCTGAAGAATGGAAGGAAGTCTATTTCTGTCTGCTAATGAATCATTGCCTTTGCTACGCGGGTTACTTCTTAGCTCGGCATCGAGCGCAATTTCACCGAAGTAATCGGTGATCACACGTACGGCCTGATCTTTGGAGCTGCCCCTACTTAGAGGGTCAAGCAGGATGCCGAGTTCTATTTTGAAGACCCTAAAAGCATCGACAGCCCGATAGCCCTTGGGTGGCGGTGTAAGGGTAATCTTTTCCAACGCATGGGCGAGCGGAGTTGGTCCGGAACGGTTTGATGTGGGGGGTGTCGCGGTGGCAGTTGGGGTAACGACAGGCGGAATAACGACAGGCGAGGTGGCAACGTTTTCACCTGCACCCGGGCCATCTGGTATCGAAGGCGGCGAGTAAGGTTCATTGAGATTGTGTGCGCGCGTGCGCACGGTGCCGCCGTTGGCAACGATGAACGCATCAAGCGCGCGCGTAGTGGCCGGACCAAAAATACCATCCACCGCAATTGGCGCTTCGGGATGGGTGGTGTTGTAGTATTCCTGTAATGCCCTGACCGCTGCCTGAGTTTTGGGACCGAAGATGCGATCTTCGGCGAGTGCTTGGCTATTCGGCAGAAAGCCCTTGCCAGACTTACCTAGCAATGCATCCAGCGCGTTGAGATCATGCTGAAGTTCTTTCACCGAATCGCTACGTTGACCGCGTCTTAAACTCATGCCTTTGCCTCCCGCAAACAGGAATCCATGAGTCTATTATAGCGCAATTGTGTGAAGATTTTATGAAGGTCCGGGAGTTTTTACCAGGCGCCGCAAAGGCCACGCAAATCTTTTAATATGCTGATAAATATAAGTAATTATACTTAGCGCTGGAGGGGGATTGTTTCGATTGATTCGCCATTGTCGATCGACGCATGGGCGATGGATTCTGCCCGGCACCGCCGCACTCAAGATGGGCGATGAGAGGGGTAGGCACCGCTTTGCAAACGGCCAGTTTAATGCTAAACGCAACCCGTGCATATTGGGGTCAAGGGAGTGAATCACGATGCAGACGCGCACGCCATGGCCAGCCAACCAGCGTATTGAGTCCTGTGCCGACGCCAGCATCGGCGCGACGTTGTTTACCGACATTGCCGATTACCATCCCGCTCTCATTGCGGCAATGCTCCGGCTCGAGAACGATCCGAAGTTCAAGGAGAAACTGCCCCGCGGCAGTTGCGGCACCAAAATTTTTAGCATCGATCAATGGGGTCTGGCCGAGGCTGAATTCCTGCATCAGCGCGCCATCGCGATGTTTAAGCAGATGCTGCAGAGTGAAACGGCGCATGTTGATCTCAGTTGGGGTAACGTCTATCGTGAGAACGATTATTGCATGCCGCACAGCCATATCCGCGCGCAAGCGAGCGTGGTGTATATGCTGGATCCGGGCGACGTGACATCCGATGACCCGCTGGCGGCGCGATTTTATTTCGCTGATCCACGGTTGGCATTCTGCAATCAGCACGAATCGGGGCGCATGACACGCCTGCTCATTCCGCAGATGCCTGCGGGGGCGATGCTGATTTTTCCGGGCGTCACCGTGCATGGCGTCAACCCCTATTTCGGCAGCAAACCACGGATGACGCTATCGTGGAATATCAACCAGCGCGCGCTACCCGGTCACGCCCGCACGGATTTTGAAGGACCGCTCAACAATGCTCAGAAAAAAATCTAGCGCCAGAGTGGTTTTCCGAGATTGATCTGGCTTTCGTCAGTAGCAGCCCCGGCGATGGCGCCGGTAGCGGCGCCGACAGCAGTGCCGGTGACGGGTGAACCAAGAATGGCGCCGCCAGCGAGGCCGACGCCGGCGCCGATAGCGGCACCGGAAGTCACGCGGTCTTCGCGGGTATTGCCGCAGGCGGCGACCATCAGGCAGGCGGTGATGGTGAGTGCGGAAGTGAGTTTCATAACATCCTCTTTGCTTGCAAGGTTAATAGCGCAGCAATTGTTACGCACGCGTGCGCGCCGGGCAAGAAAAACAGCGCTTAAAAGCGGGCCGCTGAGGTAAAAATCCCGGCAGTGTGACTAAAGATGCGAGGCGTCCTGCCAGCCGCCGACGGTGTAGATGCTGCCTTCGGGGTTGCGGTCCACCTCGTTCACGCGCATATCGTCGATGTAATAGCTTTTGTTGCCGGTTTTGTTGACCGAGATGCTGGTGCCGCCGAGATTGTCCAGCGTGTCGTAGACGGAGGCCATCGTATCGAACGAGAAGCGCTTGTTGATGATGTAGTGGTCCATCGGGTGCTCACCCTGCTCGAACTCGCTATTGATGGGGGCAAATACGGTGTAGCCGATTTCCGAGTCATACGGTTTGCTGATGTTGGCGGTTTCCATCGCCTTTTTGAACTCGGAAAGATTGGGGTCCTTGATACGCTTGGCAATCATCGCGCCGAGCGACATCGACTGATTGACGCCCGCGGGGATGTATTGGGTTTCCGTCGCGGCGGCGGGGGCATCTACACTATCCGCCTCATGCTCATGGTTGGCGAAGCTCGCGGTGCTCAGTGCAAGCGCGGTGACAAGGGTGGTGGTCAGAAGAAGTTTTTTCATTTTCATAAGGTGCTCCATCAAAGGTTGCCGGGGCACCATTTATAGAGGAGGAAACACATAAGCGAAACAGTAAATTTATCGGGTAAACCCGATTCATTCCCGTGGTTAGCGTGCCGGGCCTGTGTGGGTCGTGTATTCGGCAACTTGGCCCTTGACGGGGTCGTTTTTGTAAAAAATATCTACGCGCGCATCGTCCAACTGGATATGTTCGACATACTGGACATTGAAGAACTTCCCGCCGACTTCCTTGTCGCTGGTCAGTTGCAGGTTGCTTTTTCCCGGGTACTTGTCCTTGCCGCCGAGTTGCTCGAAGCGCAATGCCGGATTGCCCTTACTATCCTTGCGTGACTCGTCGGTGAAATCGGCAAGTCTCATGCCTATGAGTCGCACGGTTTCATCGACATTCGGGTTGCCCAGGATTTGGCCATTGCTGCGATAGATGCTGTTGGGTGTAAAAATGTTCTGGAGCGTGTAGATTTCTTTGTAGCCGGCCCATGACCTCCAGAATCCCGTGGTACTAGATCCTTTGATGAATTCGATATGAAAGCTGGCGACATCATCCAGCATAACAGTGGCATTGCCTTCCTTTATATAGACATCGGCTTTAGTGGCGGCATGTGCAATCCGAAGGTTGCTCCATTTGTGCTTTCCTGTCGTTTCTTCTCTACCGCCACCGAGCACTACCTCGACGTCTTTTACGTTCTCGACGTTGATTTGCTCGCGGTTAGTATCCGCATCAAGCGCGGTAGTCGTGTTGCCGTATGGATTGATTTTTAACGTGCTGCCGTCTTTGGCGTTGATCACTTCGCAATCGATGATCGATGCAGTTTCAAAATCGCTGAGCCTTACAGCGTCCCTGCCGTAGCCCGACCTAACCTGTAGGCCCCCTTTGCCGCCATTGATCAAGGCTTCACTGACGCCGAAGACGCTCATACTGTCGTTGTCCCCGCCACCTTCAATATGCACTTTATTGCCGCGGGTTTTGCCTTCGCCGCGGACAACCATGAGGTCGGTTCCTTCATAGCCATAAAGACTGACGGTAGCTTTGTTGACCAGACCAAAGCCACGGGGTTTGAGAGCTGTGCCGGGTTTATAGTTGTATGTATCGAAACCGATACCGATGATGTCGTCGCCATTCCCGCCCGTGACATCACTATCACGCCCGGCGGTGCCGATGCCGAATTGATCGCCCTTGGGTCCAAGACTGATGGAGTGTTGAAATATCCTGTCCGGATTCAGCGTTTTGAAGAAGACGTTGTTCTTACTGTCCCGGCTGAGGGCCGGGAGGGTGAGTGGTGCAACATCGAACTCTTGCAAGAGGCCGGGTTCTTTGGGTTTCTTGGGTGTATCAGGTTTTGCCATACATCATGCTCTCATTGTGATTTTGTGTGGTTTTGGTTTTATTCCGACCAAGATAGCATAATCGTGGCCTGATAAGTGTGACAATTGTGTGAAGATTGCGTGAGTCGGGGATGGCAACCCCTTAAAAAGTCTAGCTTGTGCGGCGCTTATCCGGCTTTGCCGCGAGGACTCGGGGTGCCGGGGATTTTGCTCGCTATTTCCGACGGCAGCCCAGCGAGGAGCGATCCAATGTTGTTTTCGAGCGGCTTACCCGTGACGTCGAATTTGATATCATGCGTTTTCGCATAGTTTTTGATACCGTCGATCACTTGCCCTACTGTGCTGACCATGGCTTGCTGGCCTTCATCCAGCCAGCTGGCATTCTTAGCCAATGATTTATGTTTTTTCTCCAGCGTATTAATCAGCGCTTGTTCTTGACGATTGATGCCGTCCGATTCCACAACGCCAACGTCGCGTGTGGTAACGGTTCCCGTGCGTGGTGTCTGTGGTGCTGCAGCGACCTTGGCGGGTTTTTCTTCGAAAGCCCAGTTCCATGCGCCACCAATCGCGCCAGTGGTGGCTTCCCATCCCGCTTTCAGGCCGGATTCACGGTAGCCGTAATCGACCGCTTGTGTGAAATTCTTCACACCAAATTTGCCCTGACCAATGGCTTTTCCTACGGTTGTTTCCGTCGCCATCTTGCCGATAACGCCGCAACCGTCTTTGATGCCGAGCCAGTTTCCCTCGTAGGCAAAGTCGGCGGCGACAATGACTGTCCCCACTGCTGCAACCGTGAGAGCGGCGGGCACCCAGACAGGAGCCGTGCCTGCAGTCACTAGCGTCGCGCCTGCGACATAGACGGCAGTGCCGACACCTATGGAGCCAAGCACGGTTATGGTATCCGCATAGGCACGGCTGACATCTTTAGCGTTGTTATCGCCCCATGCATAAATACCTTCGAGCGGTGCCCACAGCATCGCGGCTTTTGAAAGAAATTTTAAAACGCCCGGCCCTGCTTTTTCTGCGCTTTCAGTTGCCAGTGTTCGCAAGGTGGAGCGGGTGGCGGCGGGAGGCTTGGGGTTTACCGGTGCGTCGAGTGCCTGCTGTTCCAGCTTAGCAATCGCATTCTTGTGTTCGACGATTTGCTGGCCAATGGTTTTACCCGCAGCTTTTTCCGCAGCTTTATTGGCTTTCCATTCGTGGAACTCCCTTTGCTCCGCGATTGCTGTGACGCGTTCTTTAGCGATCTCGGCGGCCTTCCCCGCATTGGGAGCAAGTCCAACGCCTGTGAGTGCCGCATCGCCGACTCCGCGACTTAGCCGCTCAGAACCTGTCGCAGGTTTTTCCTCCGCAGCAGCAGGGCGCTCCACTGGAATGGTTGGTTGAGATGCGTTGTTGTCTTTATCGTCGGCCATTGTCCTGCTCCTTAATCTTTCCTCTAGTATCGCAGACAATCCTTAAGTTTTTACTAACGTGCGGCGGTTTTTTAGGCATAAAGCGGTTAAAAAACCGTAAATAATGTCAGAAAATCGAGGGGATCTACCTCTTAAGGGGTCGCGCTTGCACTCGCGGGAGAAACTGGCTAGAAGTCACGCCCTTAGTTAGTTGTGTGGATGGTGTCGCAGCGAACTGCCAAGCGCCACCGTTGATTTAGTTGCGCGTCGCCGCGGCCTGCCAAGCGGCGCGGAGGTTTGGAACGGGGCATTAGCTCAGCTGGTAGAGCGCTTCCATGGCATGGAAGAGGTCAACGGTTCGACTCCGTTATGCTCCACCACCGCTTTTGCCCGCGCCTTTGGCGCGGTCTTGCAAAAGCGAGTGTCCGCCGTAGCCTTGGCGTAGGCGGACTAGGCGCAGCCATGCGGAGACGATCTTAGGCGAAGCAGTGCTCCCGGCGTAGCTGGAGCGAACACCAACATTTTCCCCACGCCATGTAACCCAAACGGACTCGCGCGCGAATGTATCGGTGTAGAACCGAGGAGCAGGCCATGACCCATTCCTATACAACAGTATCGTTAGCCATCGCGCTGATGCTTGGTGTAATATCGATGGCCTATGCAAAGGAGGAACCCATGAAACCAAAAATCCCGCTCACGCCCATGCAGGAATATGTGTGCATTCAGGGCGGCACGGAGCGGCCATTTGAGAATGCATATTGGGATCATCACGCCGAGGGGATTTATGTGGATGTGATTTCCGGCACGCCGCTATTTTCCTCGACCGATAAATTCGATTCCGGTTCCGGCTGGCCGAGTTTTACCAAACCGATTGCCGATCCGGTTGTAAAAACCAAGGAAGATTTAACGGGTGGTATGCTGCGCACGGAGGTGAAGTCCGCCGACTCCAACGCGCATTTGGGCCATGTGTTTGACGACGGCCCGAAAGCAACAGGCGGATTGCGTTTTTGCATTAATTCGGCCTCGTTGCATTTCGTGCCAAAGGCCGATATGGAAAAAGAAGGCTACGGTGCGTATCTCGCACTTTTTGAGGAAAAGTAGATGCGGCGTTTTCTATCATTGCTGGCGGCGATGTTGACGTTATCAGTAACGCCCGTGCAGGCGGCGCCCGAGTTGCCGCCGAAGCTGCTGGTGGTATTTTTCGATGCGGAATGGTGCCCCAATTGTCCGTCGGTACGGGCGGCGCTCAAGCAGGTGCGGGCGGATGGTGGGTTCGACGCCAGTAAGGTGTTGTTTGTCACGCTCGATATGAGCAATGGCGACACGACTACCGAGGCCAAACGGCGCGCCAAAGAACTTGGCATTTACGATTATTTCGAAAAGCGGCGATTCAGTGTCGGCTATCTGACTATCTTCGATGCGGCGACGAAAACGGACCTCAAGCGTTTTTACCGTACCGCGAGTAGCGAAGATATGCGCCGCGCCTTGCAGGATTTTCTCGCCGAGTAGTCGCAAGGAAAGCGCTGGCGCGGGCGACTTGAACTGCTAGGATACGCCGATGGATTTTCTTTCCACATTCGTTCACTGGCTGGTCGCGTTCGTGCACCAGTTCGGCTATGCGGGCATTTTTATCATGACGTTTATCGAGTCCACCTTCGTGCCGGTCCCGGCGGAGCTGACGGTGGTGCCCGCGGGCTATCTCGTGCAGCAAGGGAAAATGGCCTTCGCGCCGGTGCTGTTGCTGAGCATTGCCGGCGCGGTGGCGGGGTCGTATGCGAACTACATGCTGGCGCGCACGTTGGGGCGCGGCGTGTTCATTCGCTACGGAAAGTATTTTTTCCTGACCGAGGAAAAACTGCGGAACATTGAGCGGTTTTTCGAGCGTTACGGCGCGATCTCAACCTTCACCGGCAGGCTGATTCCCGGCGTGCGGCATTTCATCGCCTTTCCGGCTGGTTTGGCCAAGATGCCCCTGCGTCCCTTTCTGATTTACACCACGCTCGGCAGCGGTATCTGGATGACGGTGTTGGTGACGCTCGGTTACTATATTGGCGAAAATAAGGCGTTGCTGACGACGTATCTGCCGCTGCTCAAACTCGGTATGCTTATCGTGCTGGCCGGCGGCCTTGCGTTTCATTTCTACCGCAGTTATCGCAAGGGTACGGAAGAGAAGTAAACGCGAGGCGGATGATTCGATGATCGTATGCCCTCACCCAAAGCCCTCTCCCAAAATCCGAAGACGGATTTTGACCTCTCCCAATGGGAGAGGTAAGCAAGCCCGCGCCTCCTCGTTGTCTTTCTGCCAATCCGCGCCAGCGGATATACTCGCCAGAGGCGGAGGTGCTTTGGGATTTTTTTAGCGCGGCTTCCGTTTTTGCCTGTTCGTCAACGGTGCGCACATAGGCGATCGACTGCGGTGTATGGGCGGCGCTGTCGAGTACCAAGCTTAGATTATTCGAGCGGAGAATTGTTACAGTTTTATGACAGTCGGGGTGGTTGTGCCGCTTGCTCGGTGCTTGACTCCCCCGCTTGCGGGGGAGTCGACGCGCTACTTGAAGCGCGTCGGTGGGGGAATGGGAAGTGTAGTTAACCCCCCACGGATTTGCAAGGGCAAAGCCCGCTCCCCCTCAAGGGGGGAGCTAAGAATAGAAAAAGGCCCGCCTTTTGAGGGGCGGGCCTAAGCTATGAAATCATCAGAGTCCATGGTTACTATCTCACAGCTAAGTTAATTTTTCGTTAATGAGAGATTTTTTGTTTGAGGGGGCGCTAATGCACCCCGGCTCGCCGCGGCCATCGCGGCTACGCGAAGGCAAAATAAATCCTTAGTTGTCATACAGTTGTAACAATTTTGTGGCATAATGAAAGTGGGCGACTATGCCCGATGAAAGGAATGACGTGGCGAGTCTGGAAACAGATGCTGCTGCCGCGCCCGTTGCCATGCAGCGGACGATGATGGCTGCCGATGAGAGACCGTCTGCGCGCGAGGATGCGGCGCAAAGCACGCTCGATCGCGTGTGGGATCGGTTGCTCGAATGGCGTAAGGCGGCGCTCAAGGCCACGCCCGCCTTCATCGTCAACAATGCGAGTAACCTGAACGGCATGGTCCATCTCGCGGCGGAGGCGCTGACCTTTAAAGCGGCCGGCATCACGTTCCTGAAAAATAATCGCGGCGGGGAAAAGGCGAATATATTGATTGATCCCATCAACAACATCCGGCGCGCGGTAATGGGGGTTGAGGGCGGCGCGAACGGTGCCACGCATAACCATTGGCAGGCGCGCTCGACCGCGTCGGGCATGACAGGATGGGCGATCGGTACGGTCACGCCGGAAGCGGAGGAGGATGAAAAACGCGTTGAGGCGGATGTGATTCTGCGTGCGACATCGCCGACCAGATATTTTGGCAAACGATTTGTCGAAGGGTTTTACTTCTTCAGTCCGCACCATAAGCGCCAACAGATTGGCATGGGCGTAACAGCCGCCGGATTATTCGGCATCATGTCCGGGTTTTATAATGTGAGCGTCAAGAAAAACGTGCATTTCCCCAATATCTTTAACAGCATCAACGGTGCCATCACCACGGCAGCCGGATTGCAACTATGGTTTGCTCCCGACAATGCGACGGGCTGGACACGTTTCGGTGCGACCATGTGGTCGCGGTTGCTGGTGCTGCCGTTCACCGTTGCCAGAAAAATAAGCGGCGGTGATCGTTGGGGTACGTATCTGCTCGGGCAGGCGGGATTCCATGCCGTCAACACGGCGGCCTTCATGATCGGTGGCGCGGAGAAACGTCCCGACGGTACCGTCATCGACCATCAGGCGCTGCGCGCGGAAGCCAAGCTGCGCGGGAAGTCCTTGCCGCCGGAATCGGATGCCATCGTTATCGCGCGCGAGGATGCGCCAAAACCGGCGACGACCGTCTCGGCGATTGAGGCGCATGCGGTGAAGATTGATCGCGCAGACAATGTGATTCGTGTCTCGTGACTCGTGTAAAAGTGAGGTTGGCGCGGTCTATGACTCCCTCCCCCTTGAGGGGGAGGGAGGGGTGAGGGCGACAGCGTTTCCACAGACTCGGATTCAGAGTATGTTTCTAACGCCCTCCTTCCTCCTTCGCCAAGGCTTCGGAGGACAGGCCTAACCTCCCCCCTAGAGGGGGGAGGAACCCAACCATTACGCCACCATTACACCTTTACTTCGTGGCTTTCAGCTCGATCTCGACCCGGCGCTCTTTGGCCATGCAGGCGATTTTCTCGGCGCGGGTTCCGGAGTCACAGCCGTCGGTGGCTGAGGCTTTGCCGAGGCCGCGCACATCGGCGCTGATCGGCTTGCTGGTTTTGCCATCGAGGTACGCCTTTACCGCATTGGCGCGCTTGCCGGCGAGCTTGTCGTTGTAATCCGACGCGCCGAACTGGTCGGTGAAGCCATGAACGCTCACGTCGGTGACGGCCGAGGATTCATTAATGGTGGTGGCCAGCGCATCGAGCGTTTCGCGGCCGCGTGGCCCGAGCGTCGAGTTATTAAAGTCGAAATAGACCGTGCGTTGCTCGAGTTCCACTTCCGGCACTTTCGGCGCAGGTGTTGGAACCGGCACGAATTTCTTTTTCGGTGCTTCGGCTTTCGGCGCGACGCCGCACGGATCGTTGTCACCCATCCATTTGGTACGTACGCAGCCGCCATGCGAATCATACACCGGCTTGCTGTTGGTGTCATACGCCGCTTCTTCCGCAGAGGATTTGGCGAGCGAGGTGGTGGCGGAGAAGGTGAGGGCGGTGAGGCAAACAGTGCCGAGAAGAAGCGTGCGCATGGAAGACTCCTTTGTTGGTTTTGTGGTGGGTGAGGGCGCAAACCATAGGCGTAGGAACCGAAAGCGGCAAGTGGGAAATGTCTCTTTCTTAACTCCCCCGCTTGCGGGGGAGTCGGAGCGCTCCTTGAAGCGCTCCGGTGGGGGATAGGCCGTGAAGATAATCCCCCCACGCAACACGCTGCGTTACACTTGCGTGTTGCTGCTCCCCCTCAAGGGGGGAGCTAAGCACCGAGCAAGCGGGTTATGCAGCCTTGGCTTTTTGCTTCACCAGCGCCAGTTCGATGGACTCGATCATTTTTCCAGCGATGTCCATGCCGGTGACGGATTCGATGCCCTCGAGGCCCGGCGAGGAGTTGATCTCGAGCACCTTGGGGCCGGAGGCGGAGCGGATAATATCGACGCCCGCGACTTTCAGCCCCATGATTTTCGACGATTGCAGGGCGATTTTGCGTTCCTCCGCCGTAATTTTAATATCGACCGCCGAGCCACCGCGATGGATGTTGGCACGGAAATCACCCGCGGGTGCGATGCGCTGCATACTTGCCACCACCCGGTCGTCGATGATGAAGCAGCGTATATCGCGCCCGTCGGCTTCTTTCACGAACTCCTGGACGAGGATGTCGGCCTTGATGGATTTGAACGCATTGATGAGCGATTCGGCGGCGTTTTCGGTTTCAGCGAGTACGACGCCAACGCCCTGCGTGCCGGACAGAAGTTTCACCACGACCGGTGCGCCGCCGACCATTTTGATCAGCTCGGACGTTTCCTGCGGCGAGTGGGCGAAGGAGGTCACCGGCATCGGGATGCCTTTTTGCGCCAGCATTTGCAGCGTGCGCAGTTTGTCGCGGGCGCGGCCGATGCCCATCGCGCCGTTCAAGCAATAGGCGCCGGAGATTTCAAACTGGCGGAGCACGGCGCAGCCATAATGGGTGATGGCGGGGCGAATGCGGGGAATCACCGCGTCGAATGGTGCCAGCACTTCACCGCCGCGATAGTGGATCTCGGGCTCCTCGGCGCTGATGTTCATGTAACAATGTTGGATGTTGATGAAGCGCATGTCATGCCCGCGCACGCGCCCGGCTTCCATGATACGCTTGTTGGAGTAAAGCTCGCGGTCCGATGCCAGCACGGCGATCTTGAGGCCGGAGCCGGAGCCTGCGAGATCCTCGCGGTAAAACTGGCGCGCTTCGATTTCGGAATGTTTGCCTTGCAGGAACGATTTTTCTGGATCGATCAGCATGCGGCCTTGCATCGCCTCGCGGCCCAATAACATACGGTAGCCCATGGAGTCGCGGTTGGTGAGGGTGAGCTGGATATTCTGGGTGACAGTGCCGATGCGTACCGCCGCTTCGATTACCGGGCGGCGCTCGGTGTGGCCCGACGATGATTTCACATCGCGTTCTTCGATCAGCCTGGCGCGGCAATGCACGGTAATGCGACGATCTTTCTGGATGGGATGGACGTCGAAACGGACCATCTTCTCGCCGCGCGAGGTATAGATGTGGATATTGTCTGCATGCAGTGCTGAGGTGCGCGCGCCGGAATCGATTTTCGCCTTGATCGCAGGCAGATGGATGGCCGGCATGGCGCACCATTCTTCCTTGCCGATGACGAGTTTTTGCGTAATTAACATTCAGCCTCCCAAGGGCCGACCCGTATAGCCCAGAATAGGGGGAAAAGGCAAGGTTGCTGGCATGTTGGATAAAGTAAGTGAGGCACGGTGGTGGGGTTCCTCCCCCCTCTAGGGGGGAGGTTAGGAGGAGGGCGTTTCGCGCTTGCTCCGAGTCTGAGTATGATGAAACGCTGCCGCCCTCTCCCTACCCCTCCCCCTCAAGGGGGAGGGAAGCGCAAGCGGCATTGCCTCGTTATCACTTTCCAATTCGAGCCAGCAAAGAGTAACAAAAAAGGCGGCAGGTTGACCCTGCCGCCTTTCAGTAGGAGAAGTGTTTCGTTTAGCCAACCGTGAAGTCGCTCTGCACCCACGTATTCGAAGCAACGCCGATCACATGGATCTGCGCCGCGGCGCTGAAGGTGATGAAAGTGCCACCCACGCCATCGCTTGAAATCATTGATTGAATGCCGCTGAAGGTGTTGAGGAAGCTGAAGACGCCTTCGAACGAGATTTTGTCTTCGCCACGCACGAAATCGTTGACCGTGTCGATACCGAAGTTCATGCCAGCTTTGCTGACTGCACCGTTTTCGTTCGAGAAGATGAAGTAATCCACGCCGCCTTCGCCGATATAGGTGTCGTTGCCTAAACCGCCGCGCAGGTAATCGTTGAGGCCAGCGCCGCCGTAAAGCGTATCGTTGCCGGTGCCGCCATAGACGAAGTCGGTGCCGTCGCCGCCGGAGACGAGGTCGTTACCGGCATCGCCGAATACGCAGTCATCCTGCTGGTCGCCGTAGACAGTGTCGTTGCCTTTACCGCCATACACGCGGTCGTTTTCGGTGCCACCGTACACGGTGTCGCAGCCGTCGCCACCGTAGATGGTGTCGCAGTTTTCTTCGCCGTTCAAGTAATCATTGCCACATTCGCCGTACATGAGGTCGTTACCCCAGTCGCCGACCATGTAGTCATGGCCATCGCCGCCATACATGGTGTCCTGACCGTAAAAGTGGTTGCCGTATGCGTCGTCGGCGCGGTCACCGTACATCGTGTCGTTGCCGCCGCCGCCGTAAAGGACGTCGTGGTCTTCACCGCCGCCGATAAGGTCATTACCGGTGCCGCCCCAGATTTTGTCGTTACCCTGGTCGCCGCCGATGACATCGTTGCCAGCATCGCCGAGGATGGTGTCGTTACCGGTCCAGCCCCACACGGTGTCGGCGCCGCTGCCGAGTTTCACGTAGTCATGACCGCCATTGGCGAAGACGAGGTCGTTGCCGCCGTTGCCGTAAATCAGGTCGTTATCATCGCTGCCGACGATCGTCTCGCTGCCAATGAGGCCATTGATGGTTTTAAAGTTGAAACCATAGGGTACAGCGGCCGGAATCGGTTCCGGGCAGCAATCGGGGGCAGGGGGTACATAAGTCATGATCAGAACTCCGTTGGTTAAATTGTCTAAAAGTTTAGTTAATTAATATTAACAGTTTTAACCTATTGAGCCCTGCAGCGCAATAGAACTTTTGTTAAATGTTTGTGACAATGCAATATACTGATAAACATAAATAAAGCATATTTTTTCTGCAGGACGGTTGTTCACAGGATGCAAGTTCTGCGTTCATTTCGTGAAATATTAGTGGTTAAAGTGGGGCGAGAGGGCTGAAGCTTGCTGTTAGGCTGCCCAAAGGAGAGCATCGTGGCGCATGGGCATGGGATAGGGTTGGGTGGCATCGTGGTGATTGGCGGGCTGCTGTATTTCACGGGTGCCGGCACGTGGATGTGGGATCGCATCAAAAGCTTCGATGAAAATTGCTATATGGCAGTGGCGGAAACGGGTGCGGGATCGGGCGGCGGATTCTGCTCGGCGTTCGGTACGGTGGTCGATGCGACGGGTAAAGCCTGGACCTATGTCAGCGAAAATATGAGTGGCGTCGGCGCGGTCGCCAGCCGGTTTGGCGATTGGGTGGGTGGCCTGTGGGGCGGCGAGAACTTCGCCTCACTGACGATGCGGCTGCGCGACAGCATGACCAACGGCACCTCGGCCTTAAGCAGCTGGGTGAGCCCATCGGAGAAGCTACAGTCGATGATGCAGCGTGGCCCGCAATCCATCAGCATCGGTGCGGGTGGGGCGGGCGAACGCGTCCGCGCCGCGATGGATAGTTTTGTCATCGGCCAGCATTATCTCAGCGGTAATAATATCGGCGCGGCGTTGCCATGGCTGCAGCAGGGCGCCAAGCAGCCGGGCTACGGGATTATGTCGCAGCTTGCGCTCGGCGATATGTACCAGCAGGGCGCGGGCGGGATGCAGTCCGACCCGGTCCGCGCGCGGTATTATTATATGCAGGCGCAGCAGTCGCTCGGTACGTTGAGCAGTTCGAATACGCCGCAAGCGCAGCAGATGCTTTCAAGCCTGCCCGCCTCGCCGCAGCAGATCAGCCAGCAGCTCACCGCGGCGATTGGGAGCCTGAATAAAAAGATCGGGAAGTAGCCGCTACACCCGTTGAATGGGTGCGGTGGACTTGGCGCCAGTAAACGCAGGTGCGGATGGTGTGTATTCCTGCGGCTGCGTGGCATCGATGGCGCTGGCGAGTTTGGTGTCAACGGGGCTGCTCTTGTAACCGTAACGAACCTGCAGTGCTTTATCCAACGTTTCGATGGAGCCGATCACATCCTTCATGATTTCCACTATTTTGCCGATCTGCTTTGCTGCATTGATGTCTCCCGCGCTTTCGAATGCGCTTTTCATCTCCTCAATTTTCCGGGAACTTGGGATTAAAAACTGCTTGGCCTTATTGTAGAAATCGATGTCCGCCTGAGAGACTCGCTGCTGATTATCGACTTTCTTCGCGATGGCCTCGAGTCCCTTGAGGTAATTCATGCGGGTGTCGTTGACCTCCAGTGCCAGATTGACGTTCGACATGCGTGTCAGGCGTGCGAGCATGGTATCCAGTAGTTCCAGCGATTTTATCCGTGCGTCTGTCGTGATACCCGTGTCCATACGCTCTTTGGTGAATTGCCGGTCGAGATAGATTTTGAGGTAAAATTCGGCGAACAGTTTTTTGTCTTCCGGGCTGAAAGTCTGGCCGCTTTTCAGTTTTTCCTCCAGCGTCTGAACCTTTGCTGCATTGGCTTTGCGGTCGGTCAGCTGTCTTGCCAGTTGTCTGCTATCCAACCCGAAGCCGACTTCCACTTCCTCACCAAAGGCACGCTCTGCTAATCCACCACCAAGCAGTGCCACAGAAAATCCACCGGCACCAATCACGAGGGGGTTCTTGGTAATCAGTGCTAAGGCACCACCGGCGATCAGGCCGCTGAGCATCGCGCCACCGGCCATTGCCATGGCGTGGCCATCGTTGTTCTGATACTGCCGCCAGACATCAAAGCCACCAAAAGCAACACCAAGTGGCAGTGCGACGGCACCCGCTGCCTGCGCGATGCGCCCGGCAACACCCTTTCTCAGTGCGTTGATCACGATCCCGTCAGCGACCACGCTGCCGCCGCCCAATGCCAGATAACTGCCAGTGATGAGCACGTCGTCCGTACTGCCGCGCGCAAGATCGCGGATGATGTCGTCGCGGTTCTGGTATATCGCCAGTCCCACCATCGCGGTGTTGAAGCCAGTGGCGATGCGGGCTGATTTAGATGTTATGCCCTCACCAAACAGGCCGGGGATGGTATCTTCGGGCAGGTAAAAGCCTCTCTTGCTGGGGTCTGCATCGTTGTGGTGCACCACAATGGTCCGAGGTTTTTTGCCGCCTGGCGACCGTTCCAGCTGTATCGGCTTGCCGTTCACCTTCAGTTGCGCTCTTGCTTCCTCCGGCGTCAGGAAATCGATGGGTTTGTTGGTGATGTCGTCGATCAATACCACGCAGCCGTTCTTGTACTTTTCACTGAGCGGTTTGCCGTTCTCATCGAGCGTGGGTTTGCCGTTCTCATCCAGAATTTCTACCGGGCCGTCGTAGTAGATGGCTCTCACTTCCGTTGTGCGGGTTCCCGCTCCCGGTTGTTGCCAGTTACTTTTCAACCCGGCGGCGCGCCATGCAGGAATCGCCTGGCCTCCCTTTATCTTGCCGCCGAGGCCTTTCGTGTTTTCCGGCAGTTTAAGTGTTTTACGAGTTTCCGACTTGACGTCCTCATTGGCTGGGGTTTCGAGATAATCCAATGCAGCCGTGACTTCTTCGGGGGTTAGCCCGCCATAGAGTCGGCCTTTGGTCAGTGGTTGCAATACTTCGCTTAGTCGCGCCATCTGCCCTTCGGTAGCCCCCCATATCACGAAAGCCGGATCTGATTCAGGCACGTGGATCTTTCTGCCATCCCTGGTTTTGACGTCGCCGGGGTACTGCAGGGGAAGCACGAAGTAGCGCAGCGTGATGCTCGCCTTCGTAGTCAGGGAAGGAGGGTAACGATGGTCTTCTGAAATAGTTTCTGGTTCTTTTTCTGCCATGGCCGATCTCCCTGTTCAGAATTTGCTGATACTGGAGCCATACCAGAAAAATGGTTAATTTTCATTAACAGTTTTGTGAAGGTTTTGTGACAATGGGCTGGAGATGCCTGAATTTCAGCGCTAAATTGTGGGCAAGGGGAGGGCTCTTACCCTTCAGTCGTGAGGCGGTGTGGGGGGTAGCCGCCTCGTGTCTACTTCATCGCGGCATTCACTTTATTGGCGACGTTGTTGTACTGATTGGCTGATTTGCCGCCGAGCGCGGTGGCGCCACCGATGATGGCAAGGCCGATGAGTGCGGCAATCAACGCGTATTCAATGGCAGTGGCACCGCTTTGGCATTTCAGAAGTCTATGCAACATAACCGGCTCCATCATCTCGGCGTTATTTGCTGAACCCTAATACGTATTGAGTTGGTTGGTGATGAGGTTGAACGTCTCGGCAAGTTGGGTGCCGATGTTGGAAGCTGCTGTGATAATCGCCATTGCAATCAGGGATGCGATGAGTGCGTACTCAATCGCCACTGCGCCGTTTTCGGACCTGATCAGACATGGCACCATAACGCGATTCTTAGCAAGTTAGGCGCGCCAGTCAACAAACAAGAACGGCCCGCGAGGATGAGTCGCGGGCCGTTTCCTGACGTGATGAACGAAAAACTTACGCGTTCATCTGGTTGGCAGTGTTATTGAAGACGTTGCCAAGCTTGTTACCAAGCGTTCCCATCGCGACGATGGCGGCAACGGCAATCAGTGCAGCGATGAGGCCATACTCGATGGCCGTCGCGCCTGACTCGTTTTTTAAAAATGTGCAGAGGGTTTTCATAGAAGCTCCTAAATGGATATTCGGGGGTACCAAGGGAACCGGTCCGTGGCACCATGCCACGGACCGGAATTCAGTGTCAGCAACTATGCGTTCAGTTTGTTCGCAACGTTGTTGAAGGTGTTACCGAGCTTGTTACCAAGCGCGCCCATCGCGAAGATGGCGGCAACAGCAATCAGCGCCGCGATAAGGCCGTATTCGATGGCCGTCGCACCTGATTCATTCTCGATGAAGGATTTTACAAATTTCGTCATGCGTATTCTCCTGAAAGATTAGTTCAACAAAACAGCGGGCCGTTTGTTTGCTTATAGCATCCATGGCCCACCCATACGCTGGAATCTCCAGCTGCCTCTACCTTTAGCAAAGAATGGCGCTCTTCGCAAAGAGTATTCGTGGTTTGGTTGCTGATTTTCCAAGCAATTTTAGTTAAATGCTGGTGCATTTTTGTGACAAGTAGCAGGGGGCAAGCGGCAGGTAATGCGCCAAAATCCTCGCGTTACTTGCCATTTGCCGCCTCCCATCTGTCACGTTTTCCAGTGCTCCACCAGGAGCGTCAATCCCTCGTGGATATGTTGACGCTCACGATCGAGTTGCGACGCCAGTTGCGGGCGATTCCACGACTGCTTGCAAATCTCGGGATTCAGGAAGTGCGGCATCTCGTTATAGACGGTGAGGCGAATGACGGGATCGTGGCGCCGGTGGGCGCGCAGCAGCGCGATTGCTTCCGCATATTCGCGCTCGCGCAGGCTGCGCCAGGCGGGATCGTCCATTGCCATCGCACTTTCATCCGGTAGCGTATAGCATGTGGTGATGCGCGGTGCACCGTAGCGTAACGTATGCAACCAGCGTAAATGTAATCCGCCACGATGCTGCTCATCACTGATGAGATTGCGCGCCAGGCAGAGATCAATGGGTTCGGCGGTGAGGCCATGGACCTGTTTCCATTGCAGCTCCGGCGTGCCGAAATCCGACGTAGTGGTAGGTTGGCGCGGTCTGCCGCGCTTGGTGGAGAATGCCATAAAAGGTTAGTGGCTAGAGTCGAGAGTCACTTCACTTCGACCCCGGGTGCGCCAACCGAGGCCTGCTGGTAACCGCCACTCGCAATCGCGGGCAAGGGCGATTTTTGCACGGCTGCGCACATAGTCGGGATCGAAGCCCGCATGGTCGCAGACGGCAGTGAAATCGGCGGTGTCAGAAAGCAACCAGGAGATGGCGTCATGCCGCACGCGTTTTGCTCCCGTTTTTTTTGACTTGTTGGCGGCATCCATGAGTGCCTGGGTAATGACCGCCCGCCACAGACCGGGTTCGTGGTCGGAAAATGAGCCCAGGCTGCGCGTGTGGTGGCTCGGGAAATGATTAATGAATCTCAGTGAAAGCGGCATGTGATTCTCCATTATCGGTTGTGGTTACAACTAATTAATATAATGAAAATACAATGTGCTATTGAGAGAACTATGCGTTCTGCAAGAGATACAAGAAGCTAGAAATACAATCATGGATTGTATAAATCAGTTGGACACAACCAGCAAGTCGGTATTTTTTCTTACGGGGTACTTCCGGGTGATTCGTGGCTGGGCTAAGATGAAATTATAGTCTGGATGAGTCACGCTCGGCCTCATCCGTTTTCGCTTTTGAGCGACCCCTTTTCTCCAGAAAATATCGATGTCCAGAAGATCGAAGAGAACATCTGTGCGCGCTACCGGGAAGTCATGCACGCAACATGGTATGAAACAGGCGTGGCGGCGCACGCGCAAGCTGGTGGAGGCCATGCTGGAGATTATGGAGAAGGGGATTCGTGAGCCGGACTCGGTGCCCGAGCAATGGGACCGGCTGTTCGGCGCGAAATCAAGCGCAGTGGCAAACCTGGAAAAACTGGTGCAGGTGCTGGTCGAACTGCATGGTCAAGTCAAAGCGCAGGAAGAAAACGGCGAGGGTGATGCGGCATCGATCAATCACGATGAGTTGGCGTTATTGTCGGAGTGGCTTAAAGCGCAGCCATGAGCCTACAGCCTACAGCTGAGAGGTACTAGCTGTAAGCTGTAGGCTAATGGCTGTCGGCTAATGCATTGTCGGCCGCGCCTGCTCCACCGCAAACATCATTGGCTGCTTCGCCCGGTAGCGCGCGGCTTTGAGCGCATAGCGTTTCCATAAGGAACTGCCCTCGGCGAGTGCATGTATCAGTACTTCCGGTGGAGATTCTTTATCGTGGAGCTGGCGGGCGAGTTCCAGCATCTCGGCGAAACATTGCATCAACGGGCCCGCGCGGTAATTAGCAAAACACGGTGCGGCGATGACCGCATCGACGGCGGCATCGACAATGGTCATCCATGCGCCGGGGAGTTGGTTGAGCGATTGATGCGTCGCGTGCATGGCCTGCCAGCGCTTGCGCAGGGTGAGGTCGCGCATGCCGTCGCCGGCGACGGCGCTGCCCAATATCATCATCGGTTCGTAGCGGGCACGCTCAAGCGCGGCGTCGAGCAGGAAACGGCGCAGGCGCGGCGATTCATTATCGAGCGCATTGCGCATGAGGGCGGTGGCCTCAGTGCTGCGCAGTTGTGGTTCGGCGTCAAGGGCGGCGGCATGGTTCACCATGTCGGCGATGAGATCGAGCAGTTTGAAGGCGGGCATGTAGCGCACGTCGTTGTGGTTCAGCACGTCGCGTACGCGGGTTTCGACGATGTCGCGCAGTGCGTCGGCGTGGGGGCCCTTCAGTGGTTTCAGGGCAAAGAATTCATCAATGATGCTGGAGAAATTATACGTTCGATGCAGCGCGACCATGGTTCATTGTAGCAGAAATACTCGTCAGTCGCCAGTCTCCAGCTTGTCGCGCCGTAGCCCCGCACTTGATGCGGGGGAAGGCGGAAGGCCAGTAAAAAGGCAGATTTCAGCGCCGTTTGCGTGTTTCGCACTGCAGCGAAAAAGCACCTACACCTCGAACCCGAATTTTTCCTTGAGGTAGGTTTTGATTTCGTCCGACGGGGTTTCGCCGTAGCAGGAAGCCACGACTTTGCCGAAATCCTCGAGGTCGAGCGTGCCATCGCCATCGATGGATTTGAGGAACGCCGATTCGCGCGCCGGCTCGACCAGCACGAAGTAGTAGGCCCAGCGGCCGGTAGTGTCCTTGGCCTTGAGCTTGTGGATCAGATGGCCCTTTTTGGCGATGATCTGATCAACAAACGAGCGTTTTTTCTCTTCCATCGGCCCAGTGTACCGGCGGGACGGGCGGATGCAAGTAATTAGCGGGTTACCCCCCACGCAACACGCGTCGCTAAAGCTTGCGTGTTGCCGCTCCCCCTCAAGGGGGGAGCTAGCACCGAGCAAACGGCGATGAGGATTACCATGAACAATCACATTTTCAATGAAGCGCGGGCGAAAATCGAGGCGGCGACGCGGAATGATTTTCTGTTTTTCCTGCGCCGTGCAGTGAAATCAGTATCGCCCGGCGTTACCTATTTACATAACTGGCATATCGAGGCGATCGCCGAATATCTCGCGGCGTGCGAACGTGGAGAGGTGACACGACTCATCATCAATCTGCCGCCGCGCATGCTGAAATCGACGATGGTCTCGGTGGCGTGGCCGGCATGGCTACTGGCGCAGCGGCCGGAGGAGCGCATCATGGTGGCGAGTTACGCGCAGTCGCTTTCCATCAAGCATTCGACGGATTGCCGCGCGGTGATGATGGCGCCGTGGTACGGCCAAGCATTTCCTGACACGCAATTGTCGTATGACCAGAACGAGAAAGAAAAATTCACGACGACCGCGCGCGGTTATCGGCTGGCGGTATCAGTCGGTGGGGCGGCTTTGGGCGAGGGCGGGAATTTCTTGATTGTCGATGACCCATTGAATCCGCTGCAGGCCAGCCATCCGACGCAGCGCGATGCGGCGAATGCGTGGTTCGACCATACATTCGCCACACGGCTGGATGATAAATACAAAGGTGCGATTATTGTGGTGATGCAACGGCTGCATCGCGGCGATCTTGCCGGATACTTGCTGGAGAAGGGCGGATGGGAGCATCTGAACCTGCCAGCAATTGCGCCCGCGCCTACGGTGATTCGTCTGGGCGACTTTACGCACACACGCGAAGTCGGCGAAGTGCTGCATCCGGCGCGCGAGAGCGCGGCGTTGCTCGAACGCACCAAGCGCGAACTGGGCAGCGCCAACTTCAGCGCACAGTATCAGCAGAATCCGCAGGCGACCGCGGGTGCGATTGTGCGGCCTGCATGGTTTGCTGCACGCGCGGAGGTGAGTGATGGCGCGATGTGCGTGCAGTCGTGGGATACGGGGGTTAAGGCAGGATTTCACCATGATGCGTCGGCCTGCGCGACCTTCATCGAGCGCGAGGGAAAACATTATCTCGCCGAAATGCGCACGATGCGCATGGAATATCCGGCGTTGAAGCGCGCCATACTGGCGGCGGCGGAACGGATGAAGCCTGACGCGATTTTGATCGAGGATAAGGCGAGCGGGCAATCGTTGCTGCAGGATTTGAAATACGAGACATCGCTGCCGCTGATTGCCTGCAAGGCGACGGAGGATAAGCTATCGCGGCTGATTCGGGTGACGCCGATGATGGAGTCGGGGCTGGTGGTGTTGCCGAATCATGCGTCGTGGCTCGCCGCATTCGAGGAGGAATTATTTGCGTTTCCTTCCGTATCGCACGACGATCAGGTGGATGCGTTTAGTCAGTATTTGAATTGGGTGCGCGCACGGGGAGGATGGAGAAATCCATCTATTAGAAACCTTTAGCCGTTCACAACAATCTTCACAAAACTGTCACACTTCTTTGGGAATGGGTATGGTAGGGGATGAGTATGATTCATGTTTTGAGGAGATGAGAATGCCCAATATCAACAATGTGGCCACGGACCATGTTCAGCAGCATCGTCTAAAAATTGTGGTTGGTTCGCAGAGTGAAGTGAAATTAAATGCAGTGAAGAATGCGCTGCGTGCACTCAACGTCGATGCCGATGTGATCGGCGTGAAAGCGAAGTCAGGTATCAACGAGCAGCCTGTTGCAAACGAAACCGTCGATGGCGCAAGAAACCGCGTTGCTGATGCGCGGCGGTTATATCCTGATGCGGACATGTATATTGCTGTAGAAAATGGAATTTTTCCTAAAGCAGGAAGTTGGATTGACAAGGCAGTGATATTGGCTGTCACTCGAGGCGGCAAAGAAAGCCTCGAATACTCACAAGGCGTAGAATTCCCAAAACAGTACGTTGAGGAAGCCCATGCTCAGGGCTTTGATAAGATCACGGTCGGTCAGGTTATGCAAAAACACGGAGCAGTGGCAAAGCACGATGATCCGCATTTAAGCCTTGCAGGTAAATCGCGCGCAACAATTATCGAGGACACTCTTAAAGAGACGCTACCTTCTGCATTGGGACTCCATACGGTTGATAAGACCAGCACCCCCAGCATAACCAGGCCGCTTGTGCGAACCGGGATCCTCTATAATCCAGCCCAAGAAGGAAGTAGAGAAGAAGCGATTCAGGAGGGCAAAGACAGCATCTTCAGGCAGCTTAATTTCTTTAATAAGGGAATCGGGAAAAAAGATCCTTACCGCTGGCGGGCGGACATGAGCGCTCTGAAAATTACGGAAAGCGGCAATGAAAAGAAACCATCGATTCGGGTGGAAGTGGTCGCCATTAAAAGCACATCGAACTTGAAAGGGCAGGCTGCCGAACCCATCAAAGCCCTCGCCGGTGAAGCGCTCGACGATGCTTATGCAAAAAACTATAAATCGCCACCTGTCGAACGGTCCGTGCTGGATGGGCTTAAAGTGGGTGAAGTGACCGGAGGCGTGCAGCACGACGGTGATCCGAAAGCGCCATCTGCAAAAACCAGCGGTGTTCAGCCGCATGGCGAGCAGCCTACTCCCGGTGGTAAAAAACCAACGACTGAGAGCCGGGGACGCATACCAATGCGCCAGAAGCCGCTCATCCCCGGAAAGTAATAAAACCGCCCGCTGTAATTTTTTGTCAAGCCTACTTCCCGGCGTATAAAGATGCGCGTACAACAGTAAATGTAGCATCGAGAAAGTGTGACGATGGTTCGTCGAACTTTCTCCGTCATGCCGGGCTTGACCCGGCACCCATCTTCTTAACAATAACTACTGAGTGTGTTTTTACTCCGTTGTTTTAAGAAGAAGATGGACTCCGGCTCAAGGCCGGAATGACGATTCCTGAGGGATCCTTCGCGTTGCTCAGGATGACAACATGCTTTCCCCCACTTAACAAACAGGTTCCTATGGCACACGCATTCTCGTGGCTGCACCGCATGGCGGCGCGGCAGGTTGAAAAGAAATATTTCCCTACCACCCATGCGTTCATGATTCCGGCGGGTCAGCCGGTCTGGATGCGTCGTGAGTTCACCAAGTTCGCCGAGGAAGGCTATAAGCGCAATGTGATCGCCCATCGCTGCATCACGATGCTGGCGACCGCGGCGGCGAGTGTGCCGTGGAAATTGTCCGAGCGCAGTGCGCGTGGTGCGACAAAGTTTCTGGAAACGCATCCGTTACTTGCACTGCTTAATCATCCGAATCCGCTGCAGGGCGGCACCGAATTCTGCGAAGCGGTCTATACGCAGCGGCTGATTGCGGGTAATGCGTTTATCCATGCGGTAGGGCCAGGCGATGCGGCGCCGCTCGAATTGCACGTGCTGCGTCCGGATCGGGTGGCGATCATTCCGGGGCAGGGCGGGATTCCGAAAGCATACCGTTATACGATTGATACGCGCAGCGTTGATATTCTGGTCGATCCCATGACCGGCATAAGCCGCGTGCTGCATCTCAAAACATTTCATCCGCTCGACGATTGGTACGGGATGTCGCCGATGGAAGCGGCGGCGTACAGTATCGACCAGCATAACCAGTGCGGCGCGTGGAACCAGGCGTTGCTGCAGAATGGCGCGCGGCCTTCGGGCGCCTTGATGGTGAAGTCCGGCGATGGGCAGGCGGGTGCGCTGACCGAGACGCAGTATACGCGACTAAAATCACAACTCGACGAGCAATTCTCCGGCGCGATTAATGCCGGGCGGCCATTGCTGCTCGAAGGTGGGCTTGAATGGAAAGAGATGAGTTTGAGTCCGCGCGATATGGATTTTATCGGGATCAAACATGCGAGCGCGCGCGACGTGGCGCTGGCGTTCGGTGTGCCGCCGCAACTGCTCGGTATTCCCGGCGATAATACGTTCTCCAACATGCAGGAAGCGCGCCTCGCGCTGTGGGAGCAGACGATTTTGCCGTTGCTCACCTCGGTGACGGACGCGCTCAATAACTGGCTGGTACCCATGTTCGATGGGTATTTAACGTTGACACTTGATAGTGATGCAATTCCTGTGCTGGCGGCGAAACGCGATGCGTATTGGGACCGCATCAGCAAAACGGATTTCCTGAGTGATGATGAGAAAAGAAAGTTGCTGGGTATCTGATGCATAACAAATCACTCGCCGTGATCTGCGATAAGAGTACGGGTGTGCTTGAGTTAAAATCGCTTTCGGCGGACGGCCGTTTCGCCGGTTATGCCAGCGTGTTCGGCATGGTTGATGCGCAGCGCGATGTGGTGCATCGCGGCGCCTTTCGTCAGAGTTTAAAAACGCGTCCGGGCCCGTTGCAGCTGTTATGGCAACACCAGTGGCATGAACCGATTGGTATCATCGACAGGATTTTCGAGGATGCGCGCGGGCTGTATGTCGAGGGCCGCTTGCTCATGGAAGTGGCGCGGGCGCGCGAAGCGTTGGCCCTGCTAAAATCAGGCGTGATCAGGGGACTCAGTATCGGCTACACGGTGAAAAGCTTTCGCCGGAATCCCGATTCGGGCGTGCGTGAATTGCTTGAAATCGACTTGTGGGAAGTGAGTCTGGTGACGATGCCCGCCAACGCATCTGCACAGGTGACGATGGTAAAACGCACGGATGTTTTGCCGCAGAATATCATCGCGCTCGCATGGGCGATGCAAGGCGCAATGCCTCCGCGCCTGACGGCGATGGGATCGAAAGCCGATGGGGCGCGGCGGCAGACATGGGAGTTACTGGAGGACATTGCCAACCACTGCTTTCTCTGGCGCAAGCAGGACGTGGAGAAAAGATTGCAGCAACTTAACGCAAAAAATCTAAGCAGCCGATTCATCCAAGGCGACGGCGCCGACACGGCCGCGATGGGTGCGGTTGAAGATGACGGTCGAAACGGTCCCGCGCGGTGGAAGCAGGGGCCCTAAGGCCAGCGCATCAAGCGCGGTTTCTTTCAGGTAGAAGACATTGTTGGCCATCGCCGCGTGGCGCTTGCTTTCGTTCAAATGCTCTTCGCTGACGCGGATGATGCTTTCGAACATCTGGATCAGCTCGCGGGTGGACAGCGATTGTACGCGCACATCCAGGCAGAGCTGCATCGCGGTCGCGGTGACGGCGGCTTGCCACTGATGGTCCGTGGTCGCCATCGGTATGCCGTGCAGATTGAAATAGGCGCGGTGGATGAGTTCGGTAACGTGGGCCCTGAGTTCGGGATCCGCCGCGAATGACCCGCGTGGAACGTGGTGATGCTTGGCTACAGAAGATTCGTGCATGATTTACCTGCCGTATACTCTGTTTTTTTTAAGCCCGCAGCGGGTGGGCCTGGTTAACGTAATGGCTTCGAGGTCTAATCGTTAGCAATCGTTAACTAATTCATGAGTAACATAAGGCAAAGGTTAACACAAGGTAAAAATATCGCCCCCAATCATTAATAAGTGAGGACTCATATATTGCGGCGATAGCCGAAGAATTTTTCTTTTTTTCAATCTTTTTAACGAGGTAACGATGACTATTTCCGAAGTAACCGAACGCGTTCATGCATTGGGTAATGCGTGGGAGCAGCTAAAACAGGTGAATGATGCCAGGCTGAATGAAGTCGAGCATAAGGGCCATGCCGATCCGCTCTATCAGGAGCATATCCAGCGTATTAACGAGGCAATGGATCAGCATGCCCGCCGCATGGACAAGATCGAAACCGTGCAGGGCCGACCGGCGCGTGAGATGAAAGCCCCGCTGATGGGCGCCGATGCATCCGAATACAAAACGGCGTTTCGTAACTATCTGCGCAAAGGTATGGATGCAGGGCTGGAGCAGATCCAGCTGAAATCGCTCTCCGTCGGCACCGATGCCGATGGCGGATACTTTGTCACGCCGCAAATGGCGCAGACGATCGTGCAGATTGTCCATGAGTCGTCGCCATTGCGTGCGCTGGCTTCGGTTGAGACCATCTCCAGCGATTCACTCGATCTCATTGAGGATACGAACGATATGAGTGCTGCCTGGGTGGCCGAGACGGATGACCGTACCGACACCAATACCGCACAGATCAACAAGAACAGTATCGACGCGTTCGAGATGTATGCGCAGCCGAAGGCGACGCAGAAACTCATCGATGACGCATCGATCGATATCGAGCAGTGGGTGGCGCAGAAAGTCGCCGACAGATTCGCACGTCTGGAAGCGACCGCCTTCGTCAGCGGTAACGGCACCAGCCAACCGAAAGGTATCTTAAGCTACGCGGCGGGTACCAGCTTCGGCCAGATTGAGCAGATCAACTCCGGCACCAGTGCCGTGGTCACTGCCGATGGCCTCATCAAGCTCTATTACGGGCTGAAGGATGCCTATGCCAAGCGGGCGACGTTCCTGATGCATCGCACCACTGTGCAGGCGGTGCGATTGCTGAAAGAAGCGACGACCAACCAGTATCTCTGGCAACCCGGCCTTGCTGCCGGCACGCCCGATACGCTGCTCGGCGTACCGGTCGCACTCGCCGCAGATATCCCCGTTCCGGCAGCGGATTCACTGTCGGTCGTGGTTGCCGATTTCAAACGCGCGTATTTGATTGTCGACCGCATCGGCGTGCGTATTCTGCGCGATCCGTTTACCGCCAAGCCGTTCGTGAAGTTCTACACGACGAAACGTGTTGGCGGTGAAGTGGTCAATACGGAAGCCATCAAGCTGATGAAGCTGGCGGTTTAGTTTTGGTTTTCTGTCGTCAGTAGGCAAGGTCTCGCCTGTTTCCTCTCCCCCATCGGGGGAGAGGGACGCGAGGCTTAACGAGCGCGAGTGAGTTTAGCCGCAGCTGGGTGAGGGGGTTATTGACGACGGATACGAGATCAGTGTCCCCTGCGACTGTTTGTGCCCCCCTGTCCACCGGTTCGCGCTACGCGGTGATGAATTTTACCACAGAGAGCAAAAAATACGGCAAAATGCCTGAAACGCCAAGATGTTCGATTGACGCTGACGGTTGAAATACTTATCCTTTACGCTCAGTGAGGCGCATGTGAGCGACTTAAGCCGTTCGGATAAAATTCTGGCAGAGAAGACTGTCTGCGTACTGCTCGTGCGCGGCGAGGATCCCGACGGCAAGCCTATCTATGCCTATGTCGGCGTGCGTGCTGATAAGCTTGAGGAGTTCATGAAGGCGCAGGAGCAGGGGTTATTTTATCCCGAAGAGTTCGGCGTTGTGATTGAATCCGGCACGGGCGAGCCTCCGGCGGAAGTGCGCGTCAAAATGGAACGCGACTACGGATTTAACCATGAAGGTATGCTCGATATTCCTGACGCGCAGAACGCCACCAAGATTGCAGCGGAGCTCAGCCGCAAGGCGAATGATAAGGATTAGTTGTTGGTTGCTGGTTGTTGGTTGTTAGGAAGATGCCCTCACCCGAAATCGCCAGAGCGATTTCGCCCTCTCCCAAGGGAGAGGTAAACAAGTGGCACATCCTCTCCCCACGGCCACCTCTCCCTTGGGAGAGGTCGAAAATCATCCTTCATGATTTTCGGGTGAGGGCATCTTCCTAGCAACTAGCACTAGCGACTAGCACTAGCACTCATCTTATGACCCTCCATCTCTACCGTCCCGTACGCTGGTGGCGGCAGGGGGCAATGCTGCTTGATGCAGGGACCCATCACAATCTAACGCCGGAAGACGAAGCGCTGCTCATCGCGCTCCGCCTGGCTACGAAAATTCCACCCGTCATTCCAGCGCAAGCTGGAATCCACCTTCTTTTTAAAAAAGAAAGATGGATTCCCGATGAAGACTTGCAACCAAACGCGATGCGTTTGGGCAAGCCTAGCTCGGGAATGACGATTCCCTTTTGCTTCCCTTTTTGCGGAGAAACCATGACCGACGATAACACGACCCATCTGAAATTGATTACAGCACCTGCCAGCGAACCGCTGTCGGTGGCGGAAGCGAAATTATTTTTGCGCATCGAGCATACGGCAGATGATGCATTGGTCACGCGGGCGATCGCCGCGTCGCGCGAGGCGGCGGAGCAATATCTGCGCAGCGCGCTGTTGCCGCAAATCTGGGAATATACGGTGGCGAATCCCTATCGCTGCGAAGTCCGGCTGCCATTCGGCCCGGCGCAATCCATCACCAGTATTGTGGCCACGGATAGCGCAGGCGAGGAAAATACGCTGGATAGCGATACGTACAAGCTGAGCGTTGATGGCAGCATGGTGCTGTTTGTGAATACGCCGTCGTCGGAGAAAATCGCGATACGCTATAGCGCGTCCGTGGCCTCCGATGCGGCGACGCTTCCGGCGTTGATCAAGCAAGGGATGTTACATCACATCGCGGCGATGCTCGAGCAGCGTGAGGGCATCGTACCGCTGCCGATGCAATCCATCGCGTGTTACATGCCGTATCGGAAAATGTCGCTTTAGTGCTAAGGCCATCCTTTCTTTAACTCCCCCCTTGAGGGGGAGTCGGCGTGCCACTTAAGCGCGCCGGTGGGGGGGGGTGGGCCGTGAAGGGTACCCCCCACGGAACTCGCTGCGCTTTGCTTGCGAGTTCCCGCTCCCCCTCAAGGGGGGAGCTGGCACCGAGCAAGCGTTTAATGATTACGACTTCACCATCGCCTATTAGGAAAACCCATGGATGCGATTTTAGCCTCGCGGTTGCGCGAGCGGATTACGCTTGAGCGACCTGAGCGCACGGAAGATGACTATGGCGGTGGCGAGATCGCATGGACGGCAGTGGCGACGGTTTATGCCAGTATCAAGCCGATTATTGGCACGGCGCGTGAGATTGCCCGCGCCGATCAGGTGGTGGCGATTGCGGGTTATCGCATCACCATTCGCCTCCGTGACGATGTCGATGCCAGCATGCGGATTCTGTGGAAGTCGCGCATGTTGATGATTCATTCGCTGCATGAAAGCGCGACGACACTTGAAATTTTAGCCTACGAGGAGATGGCATGAGCACGCTCGCATTGAACAGCGTCCAGCAGGGGCTTTACAGCAAACTGATCGGCGACGGTGTGCTCATGGATATGATTGCCGGCGTGTTCGACGCGGTGCCTGAGCGCACGGCAATGCCCTATATCATCATCGGCGATGGGGTGGCGAAGGAAGCGGCGGCACTCGAAAGCGCCAGCGTGCAATGCGAACTCGTCATCGATGTATGGACGGATGCGGCAGGCCGCAAAACCGCGCTGACAATTATGAATCGGATTTATGGGCTACTGCATCAAGGGACGCTCAGCCTATCCGGCTTTGAAGTGATCCTGATGCGCTGCGAGGAAGCGGCGACCCGGCTGGAACCCGATGGGCCGCATATGCGGGGGGAGATGCTTTTTAGTGCGCTGGTAAGGGTGGTGTAAGCCGACAGCCAACAGCCGACAGCCGACAGCCAACAGCCGACAGCCGACAGCCGACAGCCGACAGCCAACAGCCGACAGCCTACAGCCGACAGCCAACAACCAACAACCAACAACCAACCAACCAACCAACCAACCAACCAACCAACCAACCAACAGATTCTTAGCTGTAAGCTGTGGGCTGTAGGCTAACTACTTCTTCTCTCTTATCGGTGAAAGCCGCGTATTGCGGCGCCAGACATCGATCTGGTAGGCCATGCGCTCGGTATCGACATCGCCGCAGCTGAGGCGGCCATAGACCATGGCATAACTTCCCTGCGTCGCTGCTGCGCGCTGACGGACGAGCGCGTCGGCTTCATGAATGTTTTTCGCCAGCTTCTTTACTTGCGCGTAGACGAGCAGCATTTGCCAGGTGTCGCTATATTCGTTGGGTTTCATTTTCTTGCATTTCACCAGCAGGTAACTGTTGAGCAGGATATTGTCGATCTGCTCCACCGCCTCGCTTTGATGCCGCTGGGCCGCGCTCAGTCGTGCACCGGGGCTGAATAGTTCGATAATGGGATTGTTGGTGGTTTGCGACGGCCATGGGGCTTCAGAAGGCGGCGGTGTTACGGGAAGCGGCACGGCCGACGGCGATACCATCGATATGGCGATAAACAATAGCGTGACCAGCCCCGCCATGCCGACAAGCGGCCAGCGGTAACCGGGAGGAATGCGCTGGCGCGCTTCCTTAAGGAGCTGGCGGAGTAGCGTTTTCATGGCAATCGATGGTGATGTTTTCACCCTGGTTGATGGTGTGGGTCCATAAGCGGTCGTAAGCGAAGCAGCGATAACCAATGACCAGTTGCTTAAAGCAGGAGGCAAGCGGTTCGATTTTCAGCTCCTCGCTGGTGACGTAAAAGGTGCAGTCGAGTTTGCCGTTGCAGCGCGCGCCGAGTACGCTCAGCACATTATCGGAATTGATACGCGGCAGCGGTTTTAATGACGCGTCCGCGGTATCGTTTGCCACTTTCTGTTGGAGGCGCAACTGCTGGCGATTCAGGTTTTCCTGCTCGATGAAGCTGTTGCAGTTCTCGCCCCAGCTGGCGGTGTAAATTTGGATAAAGCGGTCGCCGGCGACTTGGCTGGGGCCCGGTGGCGGCTTATTGGGGTCGATGATCACGTAGAGCACCACAATCAAGGCGCAGATGATGGTGAGCGCCATCGCATGAAATTTCCAATTGTGCCGCATTGATTGCCCCGGTTGAGTGAGGAATAGCTAACCTGAGGAATCTCGGGCGTCAATGGAATGCAGTAGTCTGATGGCGGGTGGCGGACTGAACGGCCAATGCTTATTGAATACTGAAGGTGTTGCCCAGATCAGTCTTGGGCTTGTTGTTGGTATTCAAGACCAGTTTTTTATCGACGGGTGGTGTTGCGGCGGCGGGTGGTGTGCCTTCGACTGCCTCGCCGCCGGTTACAACTTTCGGGAGTGGGTTATCCAGCGCAGTGGCTTTGGATGGGTCGGGCGGCGTGGTGTCGGCTTGGGTGGTTTTTTTGCGTTCGGCCGCTGCTTGAAGATATGCGTTGAGTTCTCCTCCTGCCGCGGCAAGCATATCATGACCAGCGGAGTCTTTTCCTGACACCATTTCGCGCAGGGTAAAGGCGTTAGTGGCGTCATCCGGCGACCCTTTACGTACCGCTTCTTTCAGCATGCCGAAGATACCGGTAAGCGATGCATCTGGACGATCCCACATATTCGAAAGCAAGCCTTTCCATTGGCTGCTCGCCAATGTTTTTTGTTCAATGCCGACAATTGATGCGGCGGCTTTTTGAGCGATGATAGCACGCTGGCTATCATCAAGATCGTCGCCATGCTTGGCGGCAAGTGCATCCGAGAGACTGACTACTAAGTTATCATAGATGGCCTTGGCAGTAACGATGGCGGATTTTGGATCCTTGTCCATTGACTTAAAGCCGATATATTCTTTGATAGCTGTGTTACAAATCTCTTGCAGGCCAACGGTGACTTCTTTGGGTAATTGGAGTGCGTTGGTGAGTTCTTCAAAACCAGAAAAACCTTTGATTTTGGATAACAGCTCTTGTTTTGCGTGTGCCGTCGCCTGGAAAATAACGCCGAAGATGCTGCCTACGATCCAATCGTAAATACCCTGCAATACAGCCGCGAAGCCACTTACATATTCGCCAATGATGGGGATCTTGGAAAGTTTGAATCCCCATAGCTCGTACGCTTCTGCTTGTTCGGCGATGGTGGATGTGGCGCTTTGTATACTATCTGCAAGATCGCCGCCGCCCATACTTCTGACAGTATCGGTGACGATTGACAGGGGATTTATCGCTGCAACTGCTGTGCCCATATTTCCTCATCTCCATCATAGCAAAAGGGAGGGGCTTTGAATGTGAAGATTTGATGACGATTTTTAGCTCCCCCCTTGCGGGGGAGCGGGATTTTCTCTTGCAACGCCGTGGGGCGATGGGCATACGAAATTACCCCCCACGCAACACGCGTCGCTAAAGCTAGCGTGTTGCCGCTCCCCCTCAAGGGGGGAGCTAGGCCCCGTGCTCACGGCCAAAACCTTCACGCAATTGTCACACTTTTCAGCGCTTTTTCAGCTATAATTTAGGGTGAAGGATAGTGTCTGATGGATAGAATGAGACCACATGGTTTTGACGTTGCACGTGACGGGCCGTTGCGCTTCGATGGCGATGATGCGCGCGGGAGTGACGCGCCCGATGCGCAGGATGCGCGCGGCGGTGACGACAAGCCGATACGCATATTCAATATCATCGAAGTCAGTCCGCAAATCGTCGCCTACCTGCAGGCGGGCTACAACGTCATCTCGGATTTCGCGACGAAATTCGTCGCGCAGCCGGTCTATGACGGCACGGTTTTACTCGCGCAGCGGATGGGTATCAAAGACATCAAGCGCGCGCGTGGACTGGCGGCGGCGACCACTTTTGCTGTTGATACGACGATAAAATCCGCCGGTTATGTGGCGCCATGGTTGGGCTCGGCCCGGGGGCATCGTAAGCAACTGAACGCGCTGGCGCGTACATTGGCGCCGGTGCTCGACGAGTTAAAGGGCGGTCATGCGTTGGTGAATCTGCATGCGGTCGGCATCAACGATAACGAAATGATTTACGCCCAGCGGCGTAGGCTTGCCGAGGAAGCGCGGATGAGCAATGTGTCGAACGTCATCGACCTGATTATCAATGCCGGTCCCAACGTGTGGTTCAGCGCGCAACAGCTTCATCGCATGGCATACAGCAACCTGTCGCCGCGCGAACTTGCCCTCAAGGAACATGCCGACGCGCTGAAATCGGAAGGTAATCCGCGCTGGGAATTCAGGGATGCGAAGGAAACCATCGTCAACACCGCGACGGCTGGTATCGCTGATTACGTGAAGAATCTGCAGACCAAGGCGCTGGAGAAAACACGCCAGCATTACTCGGCGATGGAGATGATCCTAGCCCTCGATGAACAGCTTAACAAGCATCCAGGAGCGACGACGATTCGGGCGCCGGGCAAGGATGGCGACCTGTTCACGCTGGAGAAATATGTGGCGCGGATTATTACCCAGCATCAGCGGGATATGGCGGATATCAGCCCGGCCCATACGGAAATCCGCAATGCGCTGAAGGAAGATTTGGTGGTGCTCGTGAAGCCTATTGCTGAATCGATCCATAAGGGCAAACTGAGCCCGCTGACGCTGGTGCGCTGGGTCGGCGAAGGCAAGCTGGTCAAGGATAAGGGCAGGGCGCTGGCGAGCCTTTCCGAAGTTCAGGGTTTGCTGGGGCAGCAGGCGGCGCCTCACGTTCCGGCGATAACCAGCCAAACTCAGGCGATTAACCGCCTTGGCGGCGAACGGGCGCATCTCGGCACCCTGCACAGCGTTGAACGGGCTTTGAATACGTAAGGAATTCAGCGTGTTCATAAGTGGAATGTCACACAATCTTCACACTAAAAACCCCCGATTTTTGGTACTCTAGAGGCTGGAGTACTCTATGGACCAACAAGGTTTTACAGCAGGAGGCGTTGGCAGCGTCAGCGAGCCATTGGCCGCTATACCGCGCATGCCCGTTGTGCGCACGGCGAGTAAGACGCCCGTCAAAACGAATGGAACGGGTAAGCCGCAGGCAGGGATGCCGCCGGTCAATACTGGCAGTACACCGACGATTGGATTTCTCAATAGCTTCAAAAATGCGACCGAACCAATGTGGCTTGTACAGTTTTTAGGTCTCTTGATGATACCGGTCGCGTGGAGTTTAGATCGTGTCGGGTTAAAAAGCGCGGCCAATGGATTACGCGGTTGGATCATCGCGCCGACCAATGCGTTGATGAATACCCGCGTCAGGGATGGATTCCATCTGCGTGCCAATGCGGTGGATGAAGCAGCCAAAATCATGCGTAATGTTGGCGGCGATACGGCCACAAAAGCTTCAGCGTTGGAAACACGATCGGTCGTCCTGCACGGAGCAGCGGCGGAGAGCGGAAAAAAATGGAGCACGTGGTTTGAACCAGCGCGCAAATGGTTCGGCGATGCGATTGACAATTTCAGCAAAAGTGGTTTTGGAAAATGGGTCGAAGCGCGGGTGAAGGGATTCACCGATTGGCGCATTAACCGTCATGGGCCGAAAGTTGGCGGCGCTATCGATATGGCGATTGATAGTATCAAGGCTTCCCCGACCGATGTGCAGGCGAAACTTGCGGGCGTACTCACGGATCTGCAGGCGGCCAAAGGTTTGACGGGCACTACACAAGCGGCCGCACTGGCGAAAGCGGAAGGCCAGATTGGACATATCGTAAAGGGTGTAGAAGGCGCGGGCGCGCAAGCTGTGCATACGGTCGGTGATCTGGTGAAGACAGCGAAATGGTCGGCGGAAACGCTGGTGAGTCATACGACGGCTGCTGCATCAGGGTTGCGGGCGATGACGAAGAATCTGCTGCGCAGCGCAGGCAATATCCCGATTTTCTTTGCGGTGGTTGGTGCCGGTGCATTGGCGGGTGCAGCAATGTATGGTCTGAAAGCGCGCCAAGATAATAAGATCGCGCGCCAAAGCCTCAAAGATATGGCGGCGGATATTGGCGATGCAAAGCATCCGATGATGATTGCGGCATCCAAGATGGCAAAGAAACAAAGCAGCGGTCGTTGGATGAGTGCTGGCCTGACGGGCGTTGGGGAAGGCCTCGTGGCCACGCCGATGGGGATGGGGGTAGGGCCGGGGGCAGGCAAGATGGGAATGATCGCGTTGGGTGCGGGTTTCCTGCCGAATCTTAGCCAATTACTGGTTCCGGAGAATCATTTGCTCAACGCCTATGCGACGTTGAAGCAAAACGAACAGGGGAAAATTACTCTGCCGCCGGAACATAAAATCGACATGGTGCGCCATCTGGTCGCGGCGGTGCCAGCGGTGAATAAGCAGGGCGGCGTGGATAATAGATTGTCGCGACCCATCGCAACGGAAATTGTGAAGCGCAATCTGTCGGTGAAGCAAACATTGCAGCTTCTGGCTAATCCGGAGCAGTTCACCGCGCTCACGAGCGAAGTCGCTGCGGCGCAGAAAAAGATTATCGAGGAAGCTGCCGCGCAGAAAAAAGCCAATGAAGAAACCGCAACACAAAAGCCGGGTGAGGTGGCAGCGACGCCGCCTGTTCCGGCGAAGCCAAAAACGGAGACGCCATCGCTGACGATTAATGCTGCAACCACCAGCAACGAAGGTCGCCTCGCTGACATCCAGCGCGCGATGGGGCAGGTGTAGTATGGCAGGAACTCCCAGAGTTGCACCAACACCCATAACGCGAAAAGTCAGCGGTTTTAGTAATACGTTATTCTGGGGATCGATCGGTGTAGCAATTGCGATCCCGATTTTTGGACCAATGCTTTCGCACTTCGTCGATCGTTGGCGCAATCGGCATGATACGAATAATGAACTGAGAACGCGTGCTGACTGGTATCGGTTTCAGGTGGCCAAGCAGCTTGGGATGAATCCGGCGGATGTGACGCAACGCGATTTGCTGCGCGCGGCGGAACTCAATCCGCAACTCGCGCGGTCGGTGAAGGAAGTGTATAATAAAGAGGGCGACAATAACCGCTTCTCGCTGCTGACGATGGCGGGTGCAAGCTTAGTGCCTGTTGCCGGCGGCGGAATCAAAGCGATGGCGATGACGATGGGCGGTGCGATTGGCGGCGGAACGCTGGCGTCGTTGATGACGAAGTCGCGCGTTGATCCGCAGGATGTGATTGAGGTGATTAACGCGCAGGTGATGGCCGGACGTGGCGCGCGTAATGCAGTGTCGCCGCAGCTGGTATTCATGCTGCGTGTGGCGCAGAATGATGCGTTGGGAAAACAGATTTCACAGATGTATGGCAAGGCGTTTCATACAATGACGGAGGCTGAACAAACGGGCGTGATGCAGGCCTATCCTCAGCTTGCCAGTGCCTGTGCCTCGGAAGCCTATGCGGTATCGACCGGCGTCATGCAGGTGCAGGAGCTGATGGCGGCGCCGCCGAATATGAACAGTATGGCGGCGAGATATGCGCCGTCGCCGCGCAGTCAGTCGTTCGTGGCGCAGCTTGAAACCGACCGTGCCAAGCAGGTGGCGAATACGCCAAGCGTTTAGTTGCTGGTTGTTAGTTGTTGGTTGTTAGTCGCACCTCCAATTAACCAACAACTAACAACCAGCAACCAACAACGCATTAAACTCTCATCATTCACAAAAGGATTTATCATGGGATTTGTCGAGGACAGATTTCCTTCCGATATCAGCTATGGATCATCAGGCGGGCCTGAATATGCGACGGATGTTGTGATCAGCGGCAGCGGCCACGAGCAGCGCAACATCAACTGGAGTCAGGCGCGGGCACGGTACAATGTTGCGCATGGGGTGAAAACGAAAGCGCAGCTTGATGCGCTCATCGCGTTTTTCCGTGCGCGCAAAGGCCGCGCCTACGGATTTCGCTTCAAGGACTGGACGGATTTCAGAGCGACTGACGCGGTCATTGGCACGGGTAACGGCAGCGCCACGCAATTTCAGCTGGTGAAAAAATATACGAGCGGCGGGGTAGATGAATCGCGCATGATTACCAAACCAGTGGTCGGTACGGTGAAGATTTACAAGGACGCCGTGCTGCAATCGAGCGGGGTGAGTGTATCGACCACAACCGGTGTGGTGACATTGGGCGTAGGGCCCGCCAATGGCGTCGTCATCACCGCCGATTTCGAGTTCGATGTGCCGGTCCGCTTCGATACCGACCGTTTATCGGCAACGCTTGACGCGTATGGCGTCCATTCGTGGCAGGATATCCCACTGATTGAGGTGCGTATATAAGTGCTAGTCGCTAGAAAGCCCTCTCCCAAAATTCGCTAAGAGGCGAATTTTGACCTCTCCCGGTGGGAGAGGTGGCCGTGAGGCGAGGCCCTAGCCTCTTGCTTACCTCTCCCATCGGGAGAGGTCAAAATCCGTCTTCGGATTTTGGGTGAGGGCAACCTGACGGGATTTACGAACAATGCTCACTGTCGGGCAAGAAAATCGGAGTTTCCATGCAGTCTATATCTGAATCACTGGCAACGCACCTCAATCAAGAAGTGACGACACTGGCGACATGCTGGAAAATCATGCGTGCGGATGGTGTGGCCTATTATTATACCGATCATGATCGCGACCTGGTGATTGAGGGTGACAGCTATAAAGCGGCGAGTTTGATGAGCCCGTCGGCGGTGACGTCGCAGCTTAATCTGGCGACGGATAATCTGGAGCTTGAAGGGATGCTGACGGATGATGGCTTGGGCGAGGATGATATTCTTAGCGGCAAATTCGATCACGCCAGGATCACGATTTTCATCGTCAATTATGCGGATATTGTTGCCGGGAAACTCGCACTCAAGCATGGGTTGCTTGGCGAAGTGAGTTTAAAGAACGGCATGTTCGTCGCCGAGATTAGGGGGCTTTCCTCGGTGCTGCAACAAACCATCGGTGAAGTATATACGCCGAGCTGCCGCGCCAAATTGGGTGATGGGCGTTGCGGCGTGGGTCTCGCATCTTTTACCGTGAGCGGCACCATTACGGCGGTGGAAGGTGCCCATGCGTTTAGCGATTCAGCGCGCATGGAGGATCATCATTACTTTGCCTATGGGATTATTTCCTTCACCAGCGGTGACAATACGGGGTTGAGCATGGAGATCCGTGAGTTTTTCTCCAGCCGATTTAGTCTGTTCCTACCCATGCCGCATGCGGTGCAAGTGGGTGATGCCTATACGGCAGTTGCTGGATGCGACAAGCGTTTTGACACATGTATCGCGCGGTTTTCCAATGCGATAAATTTCCGTGGCGAACCGCACGTTCCCGGCACGGATAAGATGATGCAGACGGCGGCAACGCGCACGGACTTCTAACTCCCCCCCCTCAGGGGGAGCTAATAGAGGCTTGCTAGTCACCAACGACTGAAGCATGATGTGGGCATGCACTGGTTGTTTACCATTTTCCAAGGATTGTCGTCGGGCTTGCGTGTTCATGAAAGCCCACTCTATCGCTATCCTTACCGTGAGGCGTCGGAAGCCTTCCGTGGCGACACTAAACGCATCGCCTCCGATATTGAAGCCTGCATGGAGCGTTATCGATGAGCGGTTTTGATAACAAGCAACGTAAACGCAGCCCTGAGGGGTTGCCCTCGCCAGAGGTATTGGAGGCGTATGATGCGGTGCTTGCCGGTTCGGCGACGCGGATTATCGATATGTTCGAACGCGAGCAGGCGCATCGCCATACGTGGGAACATCGCGCCTTGCGTATTCATCAGGTTTCGACGGTGCTCGGACAGTTTCTGGGATTCATGATCGCGGTGGCGATTTTTGTGTCGGCTACCATTATCGGTATGTCAGGCAATGCGAGCGTTGCCGCTTTCATCTGGGTGTTCGGTATGGCGATTGTCACCATGGCGGCGGTCATCTGGTGGTATGCAAAAAGTCTTGGCCAGCGGCCGTTATTCGCCCGGCCTGCGATGCGTAGTTCGTTCCGGCCGGAAAAAGAATCCAACGAATAGCGCGAGCAACTAGCACTGGTTTCTATGACAACTCCGCACGACATCGTCGCGATTGCGCGCGGGCTGGTTGGCGTGCGGTTCGCGCATCAGGGACGCTGTCCTGACCAAGGGCTTGATTGTTTGGGATTCCTGTTGGCAGTGGCGCGCCAAGCGAAATTGATGCTGCGCGGGGTGTATCCGGAAACCTATGACCGTCGCGACTATGGCGCGCGGCCGGATACGGAATTTCTAGAGTGCCGGTTGAAGACATTGCTGACGCCAGTGACGCATATGGGCGTTGCCGATATTTTATTGCTGCGGGTGGATGGCCGCGCGCAGCATCTGGCCATGGTCAGCGACTATCCGGAGCCTGACGCATGGGGCATCATTCATGCCTACGCGCCCGCGCGAAAAGTGGTTGAACATCGGCTGGATAGGTGGTGGCAGTCGGCGATTGCCGGAATTTACCGATTGCCTTGTGTATTAGAATGAGAATGACAGGCGCGGACCGACGAACCAGTTATGTTTTGAGGTGCGGGACACGGTCATGCGCGACGATACGTTGTTATGCTCGGCAATCGGTGCGCCGAGTTCGTAGCCGTTTTCCATGCGGGTGAGTTTTACCCGGTAGGGATCTTTGGCTTCGTCGTAATCGAAAGAGAAGAACATGACCGTTTCGCCTTCACGCGCATGCGTTTTGATGCGGGAATAATCCATGGTATTATTACTACCGCAAGCGGTGAGCATCACCAGTACGCAGCTCAGTGTAAGGGCTCTTACCATAGGTGAAGTATAGCAGATTTTTGGGCAAATAACGTTACGATTGTGTGACATTTCCCGCACTGCAACCGGCACCCATTGTGCCATCATGCAACGCAATAAACAGGAGCAGTCCGGATGGCATCTATCGTTCTGACCACGATTGGTCGTGCCGTAGGGACCGCCAGCGGTATCCCTTTCGGAGGGCAAATTGGCTCGATAATCGGAGGGCTTGCGGGGGCCGCACTCAGCGGCACATCCAAGCGCCACTACGAGGGGGCACGGCTCGAGGAGCTGGCGGTGCAGACCTCGACCTACGGGCGGATGATACCCATCGTGTTCGGCTCGGTACGGATTGCCGGGAACGTCATCTGGTCGCAGCCGATCAAAGAGGTGGGAAAAACGACCAAAACCAGTAGCGGCGGCAAGGGCGGTGGAACGACTAAAAGCAGCAGTACGAGCACGGAATATCGTTATTTCGTGACGCTGGCGATTGCCATTTGCGAAGGCGAGATTAGCAAAATAAACCGTGTCTGGGCCGATGCCAAGCTACTCGATTTAAGCCAGGGCACGTATCGGATGTATAAGGGCAGCGAAACGCAGGTTCCCGACACGCTGATCGAGAGTTACGAAGGGGTGGGGGCGACCCCCGCCTATCGCGGCACGGCCTATATCGTGATCGAAGATTTCCCGCTCGCCGATTTTGGCAATCGCATTCCGAATTTCACCTTCGAGGTGACGCGTCAGTTATCGCAGACGGATGCGGATGCGCAGTCGGTCGAGGAAGCGGTGACGTCGGTGATGATGATTCCGGGTTCGGGCGAGTTCGTCTACGACACCGAAGCCCAGTATAAAGTCAACGGGCAGACCGTCAGCGGCAATGTCACGCAGGGTGGCTACCGGGCCGCGCTCAACCAGCACAACGCCGATGGCAAGGCCAATACGCTGGTGGCGCTCGACCAGTTGCAACTGACATTTCCCAATCTCGCATGGGTGGGGATTGCGGTGAACTGGTTCGGCACCACGATGGATATCGCGACGTGCGACATTTGGCCTTCGGTGGAGTATCAGGCGAATACGACAACGACGCCGGATGTGTGGGGTGTGGCGGGGTATAATACGCGGGCGACAGCGCACCAGATAGGCAACGATAGTGGAAAATTGCGTTACGGCGGCACACCGGATGACGGGAGTATTGTGCGCCTGCTCGACGAACTGCAGGACCGTGACCTTAAAGTGTTTTTCTATCCGCAGCTGCTGATGGATGTGGCGGGCAAACCGTGGCGCGGGCATCTCACCGGATCGCCTGCGAACGTGAGTAGCTTCTTCAGTAAAACGCACGGGTATAACGCATTCATCCTGCATTACGCGAATCTCGTCGCGGGCAAGGTGGATGCGTTTGCTATCGGCACCGAGTTGCGCGACCTCACCAAAATTACCAGTTCAACCGGCGTGTTTCCGGTGGTTTCG
>JANNSK010000115.1:0-4131 GCA_031402515.1 Alphaproteobacteria bacterium
CGTTGCCCCGCGCTCGCCAACCAGTCGACAAAACGGAATGCGTCGGGGCCGAAATCGCCGATGCCGTGCGGGCCGGGCAGCGAGGTCAGGTGCAGCAGTACGCCGGCACGGCGTTGGTGCAGGTCAATCATGTGGAAATCTCGACAAAGGGCACGCTGCGTAACAGCAGCAAAGATCGTGCGGGGACAAGCAGGGCGTTGCTTACGGCGGCTGATTCCGGGGCGCAGGCCGCAGTGCTATCGAGCAGCAGCTGCCAATGGCCGGTAGCCACGCCGATGCGGACGGGGTGAGCTTCGGGATTGAAGATCAATAGCAACTGCGACTGGGTGGTGTCAGACGGAAAAAGTTGGCAGGCGAAAGCCAGCTGACTGCTTTCGTTCCAGTCCTGAATCTGCATCGGCGCACCGCTTGGGCTTAGCCACAGGATGGCGGCTTCGCCCGCTTTGCCGGGGTAGTTGGCGAACCAGCGGTCGTGGCGCAACAGGGGTTCGGCGCGGCGCAAGCGGAGCAAATCGGCCACCAGCTGCACGGTGTCGGGTTCGGCGGACTCCCAATCGATCCATCCTAATGGGCTGTCTTGGCAATAGGCGTTGTTATTGCCGCCTTGAGTGTTGCCGAGCTCGTCGCCGGCATACAACATCGGCGTGCCCTGAGCCAACATGGCGGTGGCCAGCAGCGCGCGGCGAACGCGACGACGCGCATCCACAATCAGTGGGTCGGCGGTGGCGCCCTCAAAGCCAAAGTTGGCGCAAATCTCATGGTCGCGGCCGTCGCGATTTTGCTCGCCGTTGAAGTGGTTGTGCTTGCGCGAATAACTGACCACATCGGCCAAGGTGAAACCGTCGTGGGCGCTGACAAAATTGACGCTAGCGCCGGGCCGTCGGCGACCGTGATGAAACAGGTCGCTGGAGGCGGTAAAGCGGCGCGCGAACTCACCGCGGGTGACCCCGCGTTGCAGCCAATAGCTGCGCGCGGTATCCCGAAAGCGGTCGTTCCAATCGAGAAACCCCGCAGGAAAACGCCCAGCTTGATAGCCATCCGGTCCGCCGTCCCAAGGTTCGGCAATCAAGCGCGCATGCGCCAACGCTGGGTCCTGACGCAGCGCAACGAAAAACGCAGCGTCGGGATCAAAGCCATGCTTGCCGCGACCAAGCACCGGCGCCAGATCAAAACGAAAGCCATCGACCCCCATCACTTCGACCCAATACCGCAAGCAGTCCAGCACGAACTGGGTGACCCGCGGGTGCGCTACGGCCAGCGTGTTGCCGCAGTGGCTGTAGTTTTCGCAGCGGCTGGGATCGTCGGCCTTCAGCCAATACCAACTGGCGTTGTCGAGGCCGCGAAAACTGATGGTCGGCCCGGCTTCACTGCCCTCAGCGGTGTGGTTGAAAACGACGTCGATGACCACTTCAAAACCATGCGCATGCAAGGTCGCCATCATCTGCCGAAACTCTTTGCGGGTAGCGGTGGGATTGTCGCGATGGCTGCTCAAACGCGGCTCGGCGCAAAAAAATCCCAGCGTGTTGTAGCCCCAGTAATTGGTTAGCCCGCGCTGAGCCAACACAGGCTCATCCAAGCCGTAATGCACTGGCAACAAAGATAGGGTCGTCACCCCCAGTTTTTTTAGATGCGCGATCGCCGCCGGATGCGCCAAGCCTGCGTAGGTGCCACGCAGCGCGGCGGGCACGTCGGGCAGAGTCTTGCTGAAACCCTTGACATGGACTTCGTAAATCACCACGTCATTGGCGGCGTAATGCGGCCGATTGAGGGTGCCGGGCACCGGCGAATCAGGCGCAGCCACCCGCGCTTTCAAGGCGTGCAGCGCGTTGTCGCTGGCATCAAATGAGCGGGTGCCGTCGGGATGCCCCAAGCGGTAGCCGTGATGCTCGTCATAGCAGACGAAGCGGCCGATGATCTCGCGCGCGTAAGGGTCGAGCAGTAGCTTGTTGGCATTGAAGCGGTGGCCGGCATCGGGTGCGTATGGGCCGTGCGCGCGCAGTCCATACACCAAGCCGCTGCTCAAGCCCGGCAACAAGCCGTGAAACACGCCATCGACCGGGCCGAGCAAGGGATAACGCCTGAGTTCGCGTACACCTCCGGCATCGAACAGACACACATCAATGCGCTCGGCGTGTTCTGAAAACACCGCAAAATTGACGCCGCCATCGACCGCATGTGCACCGAACGGAAAGGCGCGACCCGGCAGCAACTCCACGGGCAGGCAAACCGTCATGCCGGCACCAAAAAAAGCACCGCCAACGGCGGCAGAGTCAGACTCAGGGAATGCGTCCGACCGTGAGCTGCGACGGCTTCTGAAAGCAGTGGCGCCGGCCCATTGCCGAGATTGCTGCCGCCATAATGTTGCGAATCGGTGTTTAGTGCTTCGCGCCAAACCGGGTGACTTTCTGGCACGCCGATTCGATAGCCGGGACGCGGCACTGGAGTGAAGTTGCACAGCACCAGCGCCCAGCCGCCAGCGCCATCCTTGCGCGCCCACGCAAACACCACCTGCGCCTCATCATTGGCCTCGATCCACTCGAACCCCGTGGCTTCGCAGTCGAGCCGATGCAGTGCTGGGATGTTGCGATACAGATAATTGAGATCGGCGATCAACCGCTGCACGCCGGCATGCCGCGGGTCATCGAGCAATCCCCAGGGCAACGCCTGCTGATGATTCCACTCGTCGGCTTGGGCGAACTCTTGTCCCATGAATAACAACTTCTTGCCTGGATGGCCCCACATGAAGCCGTAGTACGCTCGCAAATTGGCGAAGCGCTGCCACTCGTCGCCTGGCATCTTGCCCAACATCGAGCCCTTGCCGTGCACCACTTCGTCGTGGCTGATGGGCAGGATGAAGTTCTCGCTGAACGCATAGACCAAGCCGAAGCGAACCAACTCGTGATGCCAGCGGCGATGCACCGGATCCTGCTGGATGTAACGCAGGGTGTCGTTCATCCAGCCCATATTCCACTTGTAGTGGAAGCCGAGACCGCCGGCATCGGTGGGCGTGCATACGCCGGGAAACGCGGTCGACTCTTCGGCGGCGGTGATGCTGCCGGGTGCCAAGGAGCCGGCTTCGACGTTGATCTGCTGCAGCAGCGAAATGGCTTCGAGATTCTCGCGGCCGCCATGCGCGTTCGGCAGCCACTGCCCCGCCTCGCGTGAGTAGTCGCGATACAGCATCGACGCTACCGCATCGACGCGCAGCCCATCGATGCCACGCTCCAGCCAATACAGCGCGCTGCTAGCCAGAAAACTGCGCACCTCGGTGCGTCCAAAGTTGTAGATCAGCGTATTCCAATCGCGATGAAAGCCCTCGCGCGGATCGGCATATTCGTACAGCGCGCTACCATCGAACTGCGCCAAGCCGAACGGATCGGACGGAAAGTGGGCTGGCACCCAATCGATCAACAGGCCCAGCCCGCGCGCGTGACAGGCATCGACGAAGCGCTCGAAGCCGGCAATGTCACCGAATCGCGCGCTGGGCGCATACATACCGAGTGTCTGATAGCCCCAGGAGCCGTCAAACGGATGCTCAGAAATCGGCATCAATTCGATATGAGTGAAGCCAAGACTGGCGGCGTATTCCGGCAAGCTGTTGGCAAGCTGGTCCCAATCTGGAAACTCCGACTCGCCCAAGCGCCTCCAGCTGGCGGGATGCACTTCATAGATGCTTATCGGTGCCTGCCGCGCGTTGGCTGCTGTACGCTCGGTCGGCAACGACCGACACGCCGGCAAAGCCGCCACACGGCTTGCATTCTCAGGCCGCAACTGGGCGCTGCGCGCATACGGATCAGCCTTCAGCGGCAACACAATGCCAGCGGCATCCACAAGCTCAAATTTGTACAGTTCGCCCTCGCCAACATGCGGGACAAAGATCTCCCACACGCCGGCCACGTGGCGCAGTCGCATGGCATGACGGCGACCATCCCAGCCATTGAAGCCACCGACCACGCTGACGCGCCGCGCATTCGGCGCCCACAGCGCAAAACGCACGCCGGTGACGCCATCGATGCTCGTCGGATGCGCGCCGAGGACCGTCCATGGCCGCGCTTCGCGTCCCTCGCTCAGCGCCTGCAACTGGGCATCATCAATCTGCGGACCAAACGCATAGGCATCCGCATATTCAGC
>JANNSK010000116.1:0-15577 GCA_031402515.1 Alphaproteobacteria bacterium
AAACTGAAATTCGAGTCCGGCGTGCATCGCGTGCAACGCGTGCCGAAAACGGAAACGCAGGGGCGTATTCATACGTCCGCCGCGACCGTCGCCGTGCTTCCCGAGGCCGAGGAAGTCGATATCCAGATTAACGAGAATGACCTCAGGGTGGATGTGTTTCGTTCATCCGGTCCCGGTGGCCAATCGGTGAACACCACCGATTCTGCCGTACGTATCGTGCATGTGCCGACGGGGGTGACGGTGCAGTGCCAGGACGAGAAATCGCAACATAAGAACAAGGCGAAAGCGCTGAAAATTTTGCGCGCGCGGTTGTATGACGCTGAATACCAGAAACGCGAGAGCGAACGCGCCGCTTCGCGCAAAGGGCAAATCGGCTCGGGCGACCGTTCCGAGCGCATCCGTACTTACAACTTCCCGCAAGGGCGCGTGACGGATCACCGTATCAACATGACACAGTATAATCTTGATCTGGTTATGGAAGGCAGTGGGCTGATGGCGTTTTGCGACGCACTCAATGCCAACGATCAGGCAGAAAAACTGGGAACATTGCAGGAATAATGACCTCCATCGCTGCACAACTCAAACTTGCCCGCGAAGAACTCGCTCCCATTTCGGGCGAGCTGGCGGCGCTCGAAGCGCGATTGCTGGCGCAGGCTGCATGGGGCATCACGCAGGAAGCGTTGGTGAGTGATGCGGACCAGCGCATCAGCGAAGACAAGACCATTGTCTTTGACGCACTGATAAAACGCCGGTTGCAGCGCGAACCGATCGCGCAGATCGTCGGCCACAAACATTTCTGGAAAGACTCCTTCATCGTCTCGCGTGATGTGCTCACCCCCCGCGCGGATTCGGAGACGGTCATTGAAACCGTGCTCATGCTCCGCCCGGATATATCCGCCCCCGTCCGTATTCTTGACCTTGGCACGGGCTCGGGCTGCCTTTTATTGTCACTCTTGCGCGAATACCCCCATGCTCGCGGCATGGGTGTCGATATCTCGGATGCGGCGCTGGCGATGGCAGCGGCCAATGCCGAGGGGCTATCCCTGACATCACGCGTAGGGTTTTTACGCAGTGATTGGTGTATAAAACTTGATAAAACCTCTGTTTTTGATGTGATTATCACGAATCCTCCCTATATCCCGCGAGAGCAAATCGATACACTAGATATGGATGTCCGCGCCCACGAGCCACATCTGGCACTTAACGGGGGCAACGACGGGCTTGACTGTTATAGGGCAATTCTGGCACAGCTAGGCCCACACCTTGCGAAGAAAGCAGTGATTGTCTGCGAGATCGGGTTCGGTCAGGCAAGGATGGTTGAAAACATCGCACAGGCTTCAGGCTACGCGATTGTGGATGTAGCAAAGGATTTGTCAGACATTGAACGGGTAGTAGCGATAGAGCGTTGTTAGTTGTTAGATAAAGAACTGCCCCCACCAACAACCAGCAACCAACAACCAACAACGAAAGGCATTTTTATGATGCGTAAAAATAATAATATGCGCCACCGCAGTGGTGGACGCAGTGGCGGACGCAGCGGCGGCGGTGGCGGGCGCGGTTATCAGGGCGGCGGCGGTTCCGATCGCGGCGGGAATCGCGGCGGCGGCAACGAGCAGAATCTCGCCCGGCAGAAGCACCACGCGCTGCAGCAGCGTGAGAAATACACCAACATGGCGCGCGACGCGCAGATCAACGGCGACCGTCCCGATGTCGAATATTACCTGCAGCATGTCGACCACTACACACGCGTACTCACCGACATCAACGCCATCGAGGCCGAGCGGTATGCCCAGCAGCGTGAGCAACAAATCGTGCCCGGCGGGCCGAATGACACCAACGCCGGTGGCGGTTCCGACAATGGCAGCGACGGCAATCATGGCGGCGATAACGGCATGGGCGATAACGATATGCAGCAAGGTGGCAACCAGCCGCGTATGACGCGCCAGCAACGTCCACAGAATGATGCGACGTCGCAACAGCAGTCGAACCAGAATACGGGCGACAGCAATAACAACAATAACGACATCCCGCTGCCGACGTCGATTTTACCGGCGCTTTAGAGTCGAGTGGCTAGAGTCGAGAGTCGAGTGAAATAGCTTTCTCCGTATGCCGCCCTCACCCGAAAGAAAAAAAGAAGTGAGTCTGGCACAGTGGTTGGGTTCCTCCCCCCTCTAGGGGGGAGGTCAGGAGGAGGGCGTTTTCCGCTTGCTCCGAATTTGAGTATGCGGAAATGCTGCCGCCCTCTCCCTATCCCTCCCCCTCAAGGGGGAGGGAAGAGCAAGCCGCCCGTCCTCGTCTCTTCCTGCCAATCCGCGCGAGCGGATGTACCTCTCCCTTGGGAGAGAGCCTGCCCCGCACTTGTTGCGGGGTCAAAAATCATTCTTCATGATTTTCGGGTGAGGGCATCTTCGGGTGGCAACTTCGCTCGACCCTCGACTCTATCACTTTATCTCCGCCAGCACCGCGCTCACTTGCCCCATCGGCAGGCCGATGCTGATTTTGAGCGGCATGAAACGCCCGTCGGCGCTGAAGAAAATATGGATGGGCGGATCGCCCTCGGCGTATTTCTTTTTCTCTTTTTCCGTATAGCCGTTGATAAGCTTGCGCGTGATGAGTGTGTTAATCGCCTGCTCATGTTTGCCGCGCACCTCGACTTTCGCCGGGCTGACCACACGTATTTTCATCTCGGCGAGGCGTGCACCTTCATAGGTACGGGTACTCGCTTCGCGCTGGTTTACTTTCATCGCCGCGTGCAGTTGGTGGCGCAAGGTAAAAAACGCGGTGACGGGGTCGGTCGCTGTATTGGCGTCTTCGCGTGACACGGGTGCGCGTCGCGATGGCTTATCCATCGGTTTGCGGTCGAGCGCCACGATATGCCCGTATTCATCGTAGGTGATGCTGGTGGTGCGCACACTGTCACCCCGATTACTCGAACTGTAGCTGGTGGGTACGTAACTTCCCCCGATGCGGCGGCCCTCGACCTTCGCCACCGATTTTTCGGAACTGAACAGCCGGGCGATACCGCCGGTTTTGGTATCGACGGTCATGCGGTAGCCGAACTGGTCTTCGACGAATTTCACCCGGATACGACCGATGGGCAGCCCGCTCCAGTCGACATCGTAGCGTAGCGAGTAATTCAACGGCTCAAGGGTAGGCACCTCGGCATGTGCAACCGTTGCCAACAGGAAGGCGCAGGCGGCAAAGAGGGGCTTGTAAAGGTTGGTTTTTATTCCCATATCCCGTAGGATAGCAAAAAACAATCGAGGTGAACACCATGGAATTAGAGCAGTTTACAGAAAAATCGCGCAGGGTTTTGCAGGAGGCCCAATCGGTTGCATTGCGGCATAACCATCAGCGCTTCACGCCGGAGCATATTCTGTCCGCATTGCTGGGCGAGGAGGATGGTATTTCCAAGCTGATCGACGCGGTGGGCGCATCCGCCGATACGATCGCGCAACAGGTGAAAGCCGAACTGGCTAAAATGCCACGCGTCGAAGGGGGCGGAGCTGCACAAATGTACCTCGCGCCGGATACCGCGCGCGTCCTCGATTCGGCCAAACAGCTCGCCAAAAAAGCCGGCGACCAGTTCGTGACCTTAGAGCGATTGCTGCAAGCGCTGGCGCTGGCCGTTGATGCTCCATCGGGGAAAATTCTTAAAGCGGCGGGCGTCACCCCGCAGGCACTCGAACGCGTCATCGCTGAAGTGCGTAAAGGCCGCGCCGCCAACTCCGCCAATGCGGAAGACCAATTCGAGGCGTTGAAGAAATACACGCGCGACCTTACGGAATTTGCTGCATCCGGCAAGCTCGACCCCGTCATCGGCCGCGACGAGGAAATCCGTCGCACGATTCAGGTTCTGGCGCGGCGCACCAAAAACAACCCCGTACTGATTGGCGAACCCGGTGTGGGCAAAACGGCGATTGTGGAAGGCCTTGCCCAGCGCATCATCAATGGCGATGTGCCGGAAGCCCTCAAAAATAAAAAGCTGCTGTCGCTCGATTTGGGCGCACTCGTTGCCGGCGCGAAATTCCGCGGTGAATTCGAGGAACGGCTCAAAGCCGTGCTGAATGAAATCGACGCATCGGCAGGCGAAGTCATTTTATTCATCGACGAAATGCATACGCTGGTCGGCGCCGGTGCGGCGGAAGGCTCGATGGATGCATCGAATCTATTAAAACCCGCGCTCGCCCGCGGCGCGCTGCATTGCGTGGGTGCGACGACGCTCGACGAATATCGCAAACGCGTGGAAAAAGACGCCGCGCTCGCCCGCCGTTTCCAGGCGGTTTATGTCAGCGAGCCTACGGTTGAGGACACGATTTCCATCCTCCGCGGCCTCAAGGAAAAATACGAGATGCATCACGGTATTTCGATTTCCGACTCGGCGCTGGTGGCTGCGGCGACCTTATCCAATCGCTACATCACCGACCGTTTCCTGCCCGACAAGGCCATCGATTTAATGGACGAGGCAGGCTCGCGGTTACGTATGCAGGTCGATTCCAAACCCGAAGCGCTCGACGAGGTGGACCGCAAACTCATTCAGTTGCGCATCGAACGCGAAGCGATGAAAAAAGAAACCGACAAAGCCTCGCGCGACCGGCTATCGAAACTGGAAGATGAAATTTCATCGCTCGAGGGCGAATCGGCGGCGCTCACCGCCAGCTGGCAGGCGGAGAAAAAACGCCTTGAATCCTCGCGCACGATTAAGGAACAGCTCGACATCGCCAAAACCGAACTCGATGCGGCGCAGCGCAAAGGCGACTGGGCCAAGGCGGGCGAGCTTACCTACGGCGTCATTCCCGGCCTCGAGAAAAAGCTGGAACAGGCGGAGAAATCCGACTCCAAAGCGCCCGTGCGCGAAACCGTACGCGAGGATGACATCGCGGCAATAGTTTCGCGCTGGACCGGTGTGCCGGTGGAGAAAATGCTCGAAGGCGAGCGCGAAAAACTCATCCATATGGAAGAGCAACTGGGCAAGCGCGTCATTGGTCAGGAGGAGGCGGTGAAAGCCGTATCCTCCGCCGTGCGCCGCGCCCGTGCTGGCCTCAAAGACCCCAACCGCCCCATCGGTTCGTTCTTATTCCTGGGGCCAACGGGCGTCGGCAAAACCGAGCTCACCAAAGCGCTCGCTAATTTCATGTTCGACGACGACACGGCGATGATCCGCATGGATATGAGCGAATTCATGGAGAAGCATTCCGTCTCCCGCCTCATCGGCGCGCCTCCCGGCTATGTGGGTTACGATCAGGGCGGGGCGCTTACTGAGGCAGTGCGCCGCAGGCCATACCAAGTGATTTTGTTCGATGAGGTGGAGAAGGCGCATCCGGACGTATTCAACGTATTGCTGCAGGTGCTGGACGAAGGCAGGCTTACGGACGGGCAGGGGCGCACGGTGGATTTCAGGAATACGATTATCGTGCTCACCAGCAATCTCGGTTCGCAATATCTGGTCGAGCTTGCCGATAACGAGCCCGCCGACACCGTCCGCCCGCAGGTGATGGAGGCGGTGCGTGCCGCCTTCCGCCCGGAATTCCTCAATCGGCTGGATGAAATTATTCTCTTCGCCCGCCTGAGCCGCAACCAGATGGGGGCGATTGTGGATTTGCAAATCGCCTATCTCGAGCGCCTGCTCAAAGACCGCGAGATCACGCTGGAGTTGGATGAAAAATCCCGCGCGTGGCTGGCCGATAAGGGCTATGACGCGATTTACGGCGCGCGGCCTTTAAAGCGCGCAGTGCAAAAGAATGTGCAGGACCGACTCGCCAACATGATTTTAGAAGGCGTGATTACCGACGGTGCGCATGTGCTGGTCACCGGCACCGAACTCGGGCTTCACATCGCGCCGGGCACCAAACCCGCCGCGAAAACGGAATCCGCCGCGAAGGCCGAGAAGGCCAAGGGGAAGAAGTAGGCGCTTTACATGCCGCACTTAATAGCATATAATAGGACCTATTAGGTAGTAATAGGAGCTATTATATGAACACTTTGTCCTTTCAGGCGCCGGAAAAAATGGCCAAACAGCTCGAGAAATTCGCCCGCGAGATGGATCGCAGCAAGGGCTATTTATTGCGTCAGGCACTGGCGGAGTATCTCGAAGATTTACAGGATTACATGGCGGCTAAGCGCGCTCAGGCCAGTTATGACCCATCGGAGACCTATTCGCTGGAAGAAATGAAACAGCGTTATAAGTTGCGATAGTCATGGGCTGGAAGGTCCGTTTCGGTAAAGCTGCCGACAAGCAATTCACTAAGCTTGATCCACAGACACGGCAAGAAATTCTGAACTATGCTGGTCGGCTGGAAAAGGCAGACGACCCGACCCAATTTGGCAAGCCACTGATGGGCGAGTTGGCGGGCTATTGGCGTTACCGCGTTGGCAAATACCGATTGATCTGCGAATTGCAGAAAAAAATCCTCATCATTGAAGTCATCCGCATCGGCAAGCGCGACAGCGTGTATGATTAGACTTTAGTCGTCTTTTCCCCGTTACTTCGCCGCCTGCGTCGCCGGCTTCTGTTTGGCGTAGGGGCAGGAAGAGGGGGCAGGCGACGTGGCAGCCCGCGCAGGCGCGCCACCCGGCAAAGTCGCGGCGGACGGGGTGAGCCACATGTCCCCGCCATTCGCGTAGAACAGGCTGTCGCAGGCGAGGTACCACGGTGTCGCCGAAAGCTTGTTATTGCGGATGGCGTCAATCCCCTCGAGCAGTACGCGGAATGGCGTCAGGAACGCGGTCTGGGTGCGGCAATCGGTGCCGGTGACGAATCCCAGCAGCGATAGTTTGCCTTTCTCGGACACATCGAAGGCAAGCGATCCCGAATGGCCGGGGACAATGGCATCGTTACTGTATTTCAGGCGCATGCCGTTTTCATCTGAAGTCAGTGTGCTGCGGGCGAAGCGGGCACGGTTGTCGAAATAGCCCAGCGAGTAGGCGCTGGGGGTGCGCGGCGCCGGTCCGCCGCCCGTTTCAAGAATATCCAGCGGTTCGATGGAGAAATTGCTGGCGAGTTTGACGGCAATATCGGGCGTGACGATGCCTTGGTCGATGGCCTTCTTTTCTTCCCTAGTGAAGTAGCTTTTATGCTTGTCGGCCTTATATGATTGCAGTTTTTTTAGCATTTCCTTGGTGGGCGCTGTATTAAACAATGCGGTGAGTTGTTTGGTAAGCTCAGCCATGCGGGTGTTGTAGGCGGCGCGGTCTTCCGGTTTGGGCGCGTTGACGGCGAGGTCGTATTTCGTGCTGTCGAAGACTTCGTTGAAATTATTGGGAAGACTAGGTACGACCCACTGTTTCTCCAGTATCGGCGGCGAAAAAAGGGCGATGGTTTCTTCTTTGCTGAGCAGGCGCAGGATGGAAAGATCAGCGAATGCTTCGTTGTTAATAAATTTGTTATTCTTTGAACATGGCGCGCCCTGCGGGTTGAAGGCGAGGTGCTCGGCGAGCGCCACACCGTTGCCTTTGACGACGAGGTAGTATTCCTTGCCGCCCAGGCGGAATCCGTGCGACCGCCTATTGCCGCTGGTGAGGTGGGCGCTGGTGGAGAGGTATTCCTCCCCCTTATGGCTGAAAGCGACAGCGGTGGCGAGTTTGCCGGTCGGTGTGGTGATGGAAGCAGTGGCCTGATCCACCTTGGTGCGGGCTTCGGCGAGGGTATGTTCGGAAGGCTCCCGCGCGGGTGGCGTCTGCGCCTGCGCCGAGAACCACGATCCCGAAAGGAAATAGCCCATTGCACCCATGAGGGACCCCATCACACTGGTAAGACCTGTAAAAAGACCGGCCATATCCCAAGATTACGCCTTTTTCGCGTTAACCTGTGTGACAGTTGTGTGAAATTAGCGGCTCGCCACCTGTGTGGCGCCGGATAGGGAAGCCAGTTCCCGCATGGCTATGCTGGCGGGTGATGCCTTACCCAGTCCTTCAGCGCGGCATCAAGGCGCGATTGCCAGCCGCTGCCGGTATCGCGGAATTGTTGTAGCACGTCGTGCGAGAGGCGCAGGGTGATCTGTTCTTTGGTCGGTTTTTTTTGCTTGCCGCGCTGGCCCGGCTTGCGTTTGGGCAGCACCTTGAGGAGTTCGTGCGGTAGCACGTCTTCGGCCGCGCGGAAGCGTTTGAAATCCTCGGTCTTCAGTTCGCGCACTTCGCCTTGCTTATTCGTCAGTGGTTTTTTCTTTTTCATAGCGTTTTACCTCACGTTTATTGGCTTTGCGGAAGCTGATGATGCGCACACCGCCCGCAATCGGTGTGAAGCAGATAACATGAAGACGGTTTCCCAGCCGACTGAGTGCTACAATGCGTTGTTCGGGATAGTCATAGCGCTTGTCTTCCTGATACACTGCTTCGGCCCAATCGAACGCATGGGCAAGCTCGAAAGGAAGATTCCTGAGCTGTGCGTTACGCCCGCTTTTGCCGTGATCGTAGTCGATCTTCACCCAATTATATAACCACAGGGCTGCCTGGCGTCAATAGCTTTTTGTAGTTACTTTTAAATAATCAGCGGCTGGCCACTTGGCTGGCGCCACTCAAAGAGGCCAGCTCGCGCAGCATCACTGTTTTGCGGGCTTTGAAGGCGGCGAGTTGTTTGCCGCCGAGGCCCGAGGCGAGGTTGAATTGCCGCGCGGCGGGGTTCACCTGCGCGCCATTTTGCCGCACTTCGTAATGTAAATGCGGGCCGGTCGACTGGCCGGTCGAGCCCACATAGGCGATGACCTGCCCCTGTTTCACCCGTCCACCCAGCTTGATATTGCCGAATCGCGAGCAATGGCCGTAGGCAGTGGAGTAGGTGCCGTTATGGCGTATCTCGACGAAATTGCCGTAGCCGTTGCTCCAGCCCTTGAAGGTGACGGTGCCATCGCCCGCGGCGTAAATCGGCGTGCCCTGCGCTGCGCCGAAATCCACCCCGCGATGCATTTTGCTGTAGCCCAGAATCGGATGGTTGCGCATACCGAAACGCGAGGTGATGCGCGCGCCGTCGATCGGCGTGCGGATAAGGGATTTTTTCACCGACTGGCCTTTGCCGTCGTACCAGGCGACATCGCCATAGTTATCCTTGAAGCGGAAGATTTCCTGCTTTTTGCCGTTCAAGATGAGGGCGGCATAGCGCAGATTCTCATGCCCGCCGACTTCGCCTTCTTTCGTTACCTTGCGGTCGAACAGCACTTCGATCGTGTCGCCCGGGTGAATGTCGCGCTGAAAATCGACATCGTAGCTATAGGCCTTGATGAGTTCATTGATGGCCGAAAGCGGCACGCCCGCATCGTCCAATGCCTGCGAGAAGCTCGATTTCACCGTGCCCTTGGCGCGGTAGGCGCTGGCAAATAGCTCTGCGCGCGTGGAGGCCACATTGAAACCACCATTTTCCAGCCGCTCAAGCTCGACCGTCGAAAGGTTGGGCAGCCTTATGGCCAGCTCCTTCACCGCCGCCGCATCGCCCAGCTTTTCATGGCGCTCAAGCGTGATGGAAATTCGCTGGCCGACTTTCAGTGCGCGTGGGTTGAACTTGGCTTTGAGCGCGGCGACCACGTTATGCGCCTCAAGCTGCGGCACGTTATTCCGAATCAGCATGCCGACCAGCGTGTCGTTTTTCCCCACCTCAAGGGCGAGGGTGCGGGGGTAGGTGACGGGCGGCGGAGTGTTGGTGATTCGTGATTCGATCGTGGCAACTGTATCGGCAGCGGGAAGTGCGGTGAGCGCTGCAATCTCTAGCCCTTGCTCCCTGGCCTCATTCATCGCTACTTCGCCATGACGACCCATGACTTCCTGATAGCCGGGCAGGATAATCGCGGTGACCAGCAGATTCATGAAGAAGGAAATCGCCACGCCGAACAGCGAGCCGACCATAAACCAGTTCATGCGCAGTCGGTGCACGCGTTTGGCCGAGACGTGGCGCGGCGCGCCCGCAGGTGCCATCGCCGGAATACCGGAAACTACCAAAGCTCTGGGTTTACGCATGTGGCAACACCAGTAAGGGTTCGTCTAGTTTGCCAATGCTATCGTCAGTGAACACTACATCTAGCGCGTAGTTGCCAAGCTATTCTACTCGTGTCTCAATGAATTGCAACGGGAATTTACTGGTTTTAACCTTTCAGCCTACCTTGGTACTTTCTATATGTTGTGGGTTGATCATGCTTTCCACACCACTCTCGTTGTTGAATTTAATCTATAGCCACCATATTCAGCGATAACTTGGTAACCAATGGAATGGGAGTGCTGCAAATAAATATATACAATATACTGTTATTTAACAATAAAATAAATTTACTAAAATTTTCACAAAATTGTATTTTATTAACTAATAATTAACTTTTCGCATGTATATTGGGTTTTACGGCTAACTTTTCATAGTAACACACCAACACGGAGGATTTTATGACTGAAGTAGATAAAGTAGCGAATGAAGTAGATAATATAGCGAAGAAAAGCTCAGAGAGCAAAGGCGAGGCGAAGCCAGCTCGGGAATTCACCGACACAGAAAAGAAGGCGATGGTAGGTCAAATACAATCCGGCACAGGCCTAGCCCTTGGGGCTCTGGAATTTAGAAAAGGGGCTAACCCGCAAACATGGGAGAACGCGCTACGTAATCTAGTAGAAGACAAGGAGCCAACCAACAAGGATGGCAACGAGCACGCGGATTGGGAGACGAGGAAGGCCGCCAATGCCCGCCACAGTAAAGACTTTATGGATACGGCAAACAAATTAAGCGGTGCCTTTGTTGATTATCACAGAGGTGACGTTGGACCTAACGAGGTTGCGTCGCAGCAGGTGCCCACAACAAAAGAAATACATAACGCCAAGAATCAGGCTAAAAATAACCCAAACCAAAAATAAGCGTCTGTCGCTAAATCGAACGAAACGGCGCCCTCAAAAGGCGCCGTTTTTGTTTGGGCATAAATCTTCACAAAACTGTCATACTACTGGCAAAAAGATCTGCTAAAGTGAGATTAACCACTTAGGGGAGTATCTATGGCCGACAAGAAACCGAGAATCCTTACGCCTGAGGAACAATACCAGGATATCATCAACCAGTTGGGCAATGGCGGTTCGCAGTATGTGATCAAGAATACGCCGTTGCTCGATGGCGCTGCGCGTGCGGCTTTCCATTCCAGGATCGAGAGCGAAATGGCGCATAAACTCGTGGAATCCTTCCAGAATGACCCGTCCGCCTTCACTGGCAAGACGGGTGCCTTCAAGGCCTATGGCATGGAAGTGGACGCTGCCCATACCCGCCAGCTGCCGAAGCTGGAGGAGCATTTCACCAAAGATCAGAACACCCGTTAAACCGGATTACCCATCATTCCAACCAAACGGCGCCCCTCAAAAGGCGCCGCTTTTGTTGATGGGCTGGTAATTCTCCATTAATTGATGAAGTCAACCATTGGCAGGCAATTGGTTGTCATAGTCAACTGATTGGCTGGTGGTTCCGGAGCTCATTTTCTGTGGAGCAAGGGTGTGGCTACAAGGCCGGATTTGCCCAGCTTTTCTCTGGCTGGTTGCCCTCTTGCGATTTCTCATATTTTCCCGCTTGACCTTTGGGGTTAAGCCGCTATAACACGCCCTCCCAACGGCAAGTGCGCTGCAAAAACTTTGAAAAAACCAAGGATTTCTGCGCTTTTCACGTTGATTCGACAACCTAACTATCGTGGCTTCGGTGCAGTGACCGGAATAACTGCGGATAAGGAAGAGGACTACATATGCCAACCATGAACCAATTGGTTCGGAAAGGCCGCCATCCCCAGAAGGCCCGGAACAAAGTTCCGGCGATGGAGGCGTGTCCGCAAAAACGCGGTGTTTGCACCCGCGTTTATACCACCACCCCGAAAAAACCAAACTCCGCGCTGCGTAAGGTCGCAAAAATTCGCCTGACCAACGGCTTTGAGGTGATCGGTTACATTCCGGGTGAAGGCCACAACCTGCAAGAACACTCCGTCGTCATGATCCGCGGCGGCCGGGTGAAAGACTTGCCCGGTGTGCGCTATCACATCATCCGCGGCACGCTCGATACCCAAGGGATCGCCAAACGCCGCCAGCGTCGTTCGCATTACGGCTCGAAACGTCCGAAATAGAGGTATATCATGTCACGTCGTCACGCTGCAAAAGAACGCGTCATCCTGCCGGATCCCAAGTATAGCAACTTGGTGGTCGGTAAATTCATGAACACGCTGATGTATCAGGGGAAGAAATCGGCCGCTGAGGAAATCGTCTATGGCGCGTTCGAAATCATCCAGCAGAAAACCGGCAAAGACCCGATTGACGTGTTCAAGGACGCGATCAGCAATGTGAAGCCGACCGTTGAGGTCCGCTCACGCCGCGTCGGCGGCGCCACCTACCAGGTGCCGACCGAAGTGCGTAACAAACGCCAACAAGCGTTGGCCATTCGTTGGCTGATCACGGCGCTACGCGCCCGCGGCGAGAAAACCACCCGTCAACGCATGGCTGGTGAAATCATGGATGCGGCGAATGGTCGCGGCAACGCCATCAAAAAGCGCGAAGATACCCACCGTATGGCGGAAGCCAACAAAGCATTCAGCCATTATCGGTGGTAGGTAGGGCGTTGTTGGTTGTTGGTTGTTAGTTTTTGGAGAGTGATTTGAGCACGAAAGGTTACAGCGATTTACGGGTTTGGTCGGAAGCGATGGCTTTGGCTAAGAGCGTCTATTCGTTGACGCGCGCTTTTCCTAAGGAAGAAATTTACGGTATTAGTCAACAAATGCGCCGTTGCGCTGTTTCGGTGGCTTCTAACATTGCTGAAGGCAGTGCGCGCCAAGGCACAAAAGAATTTTTGCAGTTTTTGAGCATTGCTGCTGGCTCGCTTGCCGAACTGAAGACCCAGCTTCTTATCGCGATGGATGTATTCACCTGTCCGGCTGATGCCGCGAAACAGCTCCTGCTCGATATTGATCGCATTGGCAAAATGCTCACTAACCTTAAAAAAGCGGTTGCTGTTCGCAAACAACCAACAACCAACAACCAAAAACGGGCTGCCTGATGCCAAGAACGACTCCATTAGAAAAATACCGCAACATCGGGATTTGTGCCCACATCGATGCTGGGAAAACCACGACCACGGAACGTATCCTTTACTACACCGGCAAATCGCACAAGATCGGCGAAGTGCACGAAGGTGCCGCCACCATGGACTGGATGGAGCAGGAGCAGGAGCGCGGGATTACGATTACCTCCGCCGCCACCACCTGCTACTGGGACGAGCACCGCGTCAACATCATCGACACGCCGGGCCACGTCGATTTCACCATTGAAGTTGAGCGCTCGATGCGCGTGCTCGACGGTGCGGTGACCGTGTTCGACTCGGTCGCCGGCGTTGAGCCGCAGTCAGAAACCGTATGGCGCCAGGCCGATAAATACCACGTGCCGCGCATTTGCTTCGTCAATAAAATGGACCGCGTCGGCGCCGATTTCTATCGCTGCGTGGACATGATCATCGACCGTTTGGGCGCGGTGCCGCTCGTCATTCAACTGCCGCTTGGCGTTGAAGATACGTATGAAGGCATCATCGACCTTGTCAAAATGAAAGCCATCGTTTGGAACGGCGAAGAGCTGGGTGCGAAATACGAAGAAAAAGAAATTCCCGCGGAATACGCCGCCAAGGCCAAAGAATACCGCGAGAAGCTCGTTGAAACGGCCGTGGAGCAGGACGATGTGCTGCTGCAAGCCTATCTCGACGGTCAAGAGCCGTCGATCGCCGACCTCAAAAAATGCATTCGCAAAGGCACCGTGAAATTCGCTTTCGTGCCGATCCTTTGCGGTTCGGCCTTCAAGAACAAAGGCGTCCAGCCGTTGCTTGATGGCGTGGTTGACTATCTGCCGAGCCCGCTCGATCGTGGCGCGCGCGAAGGTATCTTTCCGTACGCCAAGACCGAAGAAGCCAAACATATCACCCGCAAGCCCGACGATAACGAGCCAATGTCGCTGCTCGCCTTCAAAATTATGGACGATCCGTTCGTCGGCACCATCACATTCTGTCGCGTTTACTCGGGGAAACTCGAGTCGGGCATGGGTGTCATCAACTCATCCAAAGACCGCAAAGAGCGCGTCGGCCGTATGTTGTTGATGCATGCAAACAGCCGCGAAGATATCAAAGAAGCGTTCGCTGGCGACATCGTGGCGCTCGCCGGTTTGAAAGAAACCCGCACCGGTGACACGTTGTGCGATCCGGACAAGCCAATCATCCTCGAGAAAATGGAATTCCCCGACCCGGTCATCGAATTGGCGATTGAGCCAAAATCGAAAGCCGACCAGGAAAAATTGGGCGTGGCACTGGCCAAACTCGCGGCGGAAGATCCTTCTTTCCGCGTTTCGACCAACCACGAAACCGGCCAGACCATTCTCAAAGGCATGGGCGAATTGCACCTCGATATTAAGGTGGACATCCTGCGCCGCACCTACAAAGTTGATGCGAATGTCGGCGCGCCGCAAGTGGCGTATCGCGAAACCATCAGCAAGCGCTACGAAGAAGACTATACCCACAAAAAGCAATCGGGCGGTTCGGGCCAGTTCGCCCGCGTGATCATTATATTCGAGCCGCTGCCGCCGGGTTCTGGTTTCGTGTTCGAAAGCAAAGTGGTCGGTGGTTCGGTACCGAAGGAATTTATTCCCGGTGTTGAAAAAGGCCTCGAATCCATGCTGAATTCGGGCGTCATCGCTGGCTTCCCCGTGATCGATTTCAGCGCCCGCCTGATCGACGGTGCCTACCACGATGTGGATTCAAGCGCGCTCGCATTCGAAATCGCTGCCCGCGCCGCCTTCCGCGAAGGGATGGCAAAAGCCGGTCCGAAATTGCTCGAGCCGATCATGAAAGTCGAAGTCGTCACCCCGGAAGATTACATGGGCGACGTCATCGGCGATTTAAGCTCGCGCCGTGGTTCGGTGCAGGGCATGGATCAGCGCGGCAATGCCCGCGTCGTGCTGGCGGAAGTGCCGCTGGCGCAAATGTTTGGCTACGTGAACACCCTACGCTCGATGAGCCAGGGCCGCGCGAGCTACAGTATGGAATTCCATCACTACGCCGAGGTTCCCTCGAACGTAGCGGAAGAAATCAAAGCGAAAGTTGCATAACTCGAAGGATTGAAGGAGAGAAGTCATGGCTAAAGAGAAGTTTGAGCGTAATAAACCGCACTGCAACATTGGGACGATTGGCCACGTGGATCACGGGAAGACGTCATTGACGGCAGCGATTACCAAAGTGTTGGCGGAGACGGGTGGTGCGACGTACCGCGCGTATGATTCGATTGACGCGGCTCCGGAAGAGAAAGCGCGTGGGATTACGATTGCGACAGCGCATGTTGAATATTCCACGACGGCTCGCCACTACGCGCATGTTGATTGCCCCGGCCATGCCGATTACGTGAAGAACATGATCACCGGCGCGGCGCAGATGGACGGGGCGATTCTGGTGGTGTCTGCTGCTGACGGCCCGATGCCGCAAACGCGCGAGCATATTCTGCTGGCGCGCCAGGTTGGCGTTCCGTCGCTGGTGGTGTATCTCAACAAAGTCGACATGGTCGATGATAAAGAACTGCTCGAGCTTGTGGAGATGGAAGTGCGGGAGCTTCTGTCTAAATACGATTAT
>JANNSK010000117.1:0-2990 GCA_031402515.1 Alphaproteobacteria bacterium
ATTCGAGCCGCTTCCGACTTGCTTCCGCCGCTCTGGATATGTGCAACAACACGTACCCGTATGTCCTCACTATGTGCCATCTAATGCGCATAGCACACTTCACATCCGAATTGTACTGTTAATTATTGAATTGAGTATAGAAGCCTCATGACCCGCCCTTCCGAACCAGTTCATCTGTATGCCTTTTTATGCAAAAGGCAATTGACCTTCATCACAGAAGCGGTGATTCCTCAATAGGCAATATTTTTACGGCGGAGTGTATCAACGCATGGAATCGAATATCAAAGGATCGTGGCACGAGGGAGTTGGCGTGATTCGCCACCGGGCGGAAACGTTGCAGCGCATGGAAACGCTGCTCGCGCATCTACGCAATCAAGGCAGTGGGGTGGATGCTGGCGCGCTGATCGCCGCCGCTGACCGCATTGCCAATGCTGCCATGTGGCTCACCGTAAGCCAAGCCTACGCGCGCAACATCTATCTCGATGGCAGGCCGCTCAAGCTCGAGGATTTCAAGTCCGATCCGCAAGGCCATGTGGGCGGCGCGCTCAATATGGTGCCAGCCTATGTTGGCTATCTGCTTGCCAACGCGTTGTCCGGTCTCACCCGCGGCTGGCTCATGGAGCAGGGGCATGCGGTGGCCGGTATCGACAGCGCCAATTTGCTGGTCGGCAACCTGTCGGCGGCACATGCGGCGCGCTATGATTATTCGGAAAGCGGCTTGAGCCGTTTCGCCCGCGATTTTTATTCCTACGCGCTGACCAAGGATGGTAAACCGGATTCGCCGCTTGGCAGCCACGTCAATCCCTACACGGCGGGCGGGGTGATGGAGGGCGGCTATCTCGGCTTTGCCGGTCTCGAATATGTGCATGTGCCGTTGCCCGGCGAGCGGCTGGTTGCTTTCTTAAGTGACGGTGCGTGGGAGGAACAAAAAGGTTCCGACTGGGCACCGCGCTGGTGGCGGGCGGAGGATTGTGGACTCGTCGTGCCGATCATGATCGCCAACGGGCGGCGCATCGACCAGCGTACGACGATGGCGCAGCAGGGCGGCGCGCGCTGGTTCGCCCGTTATCTCAAATTACACGGATTCGACCCGGTCATCATCGACGGGCGTGACCCCCTCGCCTTCGCCTGGGCCATTCTCGAGTGCGAACGGCAATTGCAGGAAAATGTCAAAAGCGGCGGCGATGCGGATTATCCCGTGCGCTTGCCATACGTTATTGCTGTCGCGCCCAAGGGTGCCGGATTCTACAACGAAGGCACCAACGCTGCGCATAATTTACCGATCGCGGAGAACCCGTCGAAAAGCAAAAAGGCGGCGAGTCTTTTCAATAAAAACGCGCATAAACTCTGGGTGGCGGAAAGTGAATTACGTGCTGCTTCCGCCGTGCTGCAGAATCACGATGCGTCGAAACGTTGCCGCGAGCGGGATAATTCGATTGCTAACCGGCAGGTGAAACTCGAGCATGTGCCCGAGGCGCACTTCATCGGCACTGCCGATCGTGCGCGGCCATTCCACGGCGAACGTCGTAGCCCGATGGATGCGATTGATCGCATGTTCCGTCAGACGGTATTGCTGAATCCACAATTACGCCCGCGGGTGGGAAATCCAGACGAAATGCTCTCCAACCGTATGGATGATACGCTAGCCTACGCCGACTTCCGCGTTATCCATGCCGAAGAAGGTAGCAATGAATCGCTGATGGGCAATGTTATCACCGCGCTCAACGAGGAAGCGGTGGCGGCGGCAGCCTTTGGCAATAAAGGAGGCATCAATATGATCGTCACCTACGAAGCATTCGGCGAAAAAATGCATGGCATCGCGCGGCAGGAAATCATTTTCTCGCGCCACCAGAAGGAAACCGGAAAACCGGCGGGCTGGCTGTCGGTGCCGCTGGTGTTGACCTCGAATACGTGGGAGAACGGCAAGAACGAATTGTCGCACCAGGACCCGTCGATGGCGGAAAGCATGTTCGGCGAAAGCGCCGATATTTCGCGCGTGGTTTTCCCCGCCGATTACAACGCCGCTTCGCTGCTCATGCGGCATCTCTACCAAACGCAAGGACAGGTATTTACTGTCGTGATGGCCAAACAACCCATTCCTTCATTGTTCGATGAGCAGGAAAGCGAAACGCTTATGAGGCAGGGCGGGTTGCGTTTAAGTTGGGCCGGGCATCAACAGGAAACGGCCGGGCTCGCACTCATTGCCATTGGTACGTATCAGTTACTGGAAGTGTTGAAAGCCTCGCAACGCCTGACGAAAGCGGCAGTGGCGCATGCGGTGATGTATCTGCAGGAGCCGGGGAAATTCCGCACGCCGCGCAATCATGGGGAAGCCGAGTATGTGGCGTCGGATGACATCGTGCGCGCGTTGATGCCAGCACCCGTGAAGCATGTTCTGTTTGTCACCCACACGCGTCCGGAATCCATGCTGGGGGCGCTGGCGCGCCTATGGAAAGGCAGGAATGTCGAGGCGCTTGGCTTCATCAACGATGGTGGCACGCTTGATGTCGAGGGCATGCTGTTCGTCAATCGCTGCTCGTGGGCGCATATTCTCAACATGTCGGTGGTGATGCTTGGCGTGGATGCAAGCGGCGTATTGTCGCCCGACGAACAGGACGCGCTGAACGGCAAACGCTCGCCGGACGGTGTTATTCGCCACGCAGGCGGCTTCGCATGAAACTCACCTTCCTTGGTGCGACGCGCACAGTGACCGGTTCGCGGTCTCAGTCCAAAGCAATGTTCGAACTGCGAAATGTTGGCTGTGGAAGAGCCTGTTTAGCGCAAGAGCTCTCAGTATGCCACTGATTATCGGTCGCTATAGGTCCAAGGAGTCACCTTGGATACCGATCCCCAAATCCTCTCGGCACCTTTGTTGAGGGGATTACGGGATATTATACTCGATTCAATAATTAACAGTACATATTGATGGCCTGTTCGATGGAGTGATTTGGCAGAAGCTGGCGGCGCTTTTTGATGGTGCCGAAGGTTTT
>JANNSK010000118.1:0-2614 GCA_031402515.1 Alphaproteobacteria bacterium
GCAGACCCTAGCAATCATGGGTCTTGAGATCAGGAAAAACTTCCTGAGCCGTCGCGCTCTTCTGCTTTATTTGATCGCCGGAGCCCCGCTTGTCCTGTTGTCAATGCTCGCTCTTATTCCTCCCGATACAAATGAGATGGAGAATTTCAGCGAGTTTAGCCAGGTTTACGCGGCAATATATGGAGCATTGATCCTCCGCACACTCGTCTTTTTCGGCTGCGCGTGGGTTTTCATGAACCTGTTTCGCGGCGAGGTGGTGGATCGAAGTCTGCACTACTATTTTCTTTCGCCGGTGAGACGCGAGGTACTCGTCGTCGGCAAGTATCTGTCAGGACTGATCGCGACCGTGGTGTTGTTCAGCATAACGACGGTCGGGTCAATGTCGATCCTTTACTTCGGCATCTTCCCGACAGAGTCGCAGGCTTTCTTTACGAGCGGCTCAGGTGCGGGACAGATGCTCTCTTATCTCGGGATCACTATCCTCGCCTGTATCGGCTACGGAGCAGTATTTCTGATCATCGGGCTTCGTTTTCGGAATCCAATCATTCCAGGCCTGCTGCTTTACGGCTGGGAGTGGATCAACTTCCTGCTGCCGCCGCTTTTGAAGAAGATAAGCGTGATCCATTACTTGCAATCGCTCGTCCCAGTACCAATGTCCGAGGGCCCGTTCGCCGTGCTCGTCGAACCAACGCCCGCATGGATCTCGGTTCCGAGCTTAATTCTCTTTACAGCGATTGTGTTATTTCTCGCAGGACTACAAATACGGCGTATGGAGATCAGCTACGCGGGCGAATGATGACTATCAGTTATGGTTGGATCGAAATCTCTACTTCCGTTTGTTATCGGTTCGATTCTGCTGGGTGGAACGTCTGGCTGTGCACCGTCGTCCCGGGGCAGCGGACCGGATTCGCCTTCCTCAGCTTCACAAGACTTACCACCGCTCACCAAAGACATCATCGACGAGCGCATAAACGACACCCGGGTTTATGACGTGCTACCCGAAAGCGGAACTGGCGACCCGCTCCCTTGGGGTTTTGACTATGACGAACCAAAAGAGATCGTCGTGGTCGAACAGCAAATGAAAGGCTCACAAGCTACGATCATCCTAGATATCAAGACCCAGTCGTCCCCTAGAGCAAGAACCCAACGCCATCTCGCAGGTCAGGTTCGCACTGAATGGAGCCTTGAAACCGGCTGGGTGCTGCGAAGATGGGAAATCGTAACTACAGAGAATATCTCAATGAAATACAGAGATCTTCCTAAATGAAGATATGTGGAGCCGGTGATAAGACTCGAACTTACGACCTGATGATTACAAATCAACTGCTCTACCAACTGAGCTACACCGGCGTTGTGCCCTCTTTGTCGTCAGCGGGGCGAACGGAAATACTAGCAAATAGAAGCTTGGCGGTGCAAATCGAAGCCTTGTGTTTTGTATTGTAAAAATATGTTGACCATTCTTGCCGTAAAAGCCTAAAATAATAGAGGCCCAATGGGTATCACCATTATCAGGGCTGCGCGACGCATTGAATTCCAGCATTTTGGCGCGGCTCATCAATAACGAAAGACAGCAAGGAGAAAATCGTGAGTTTTCAAAAAGCAATAGTACGAGTCATCTCGTTCAGCATAATCGCAATCGCGTCGACAGCGACATTTGGCCAGGAACAATCGACCTTTGTCAAAGAAATGGCAAAGGCTCCTGCCGCTGTGGCCGGAGCGAACAATATGTATTGTGCCGGTTACATCCAGCAGAGCGCGATGAGCACGGTCAACCGTATCATCGGCGGCCAGGATGAGGCAGATCAGTTCACATATTCGCAGAACGATTTTCTCTACATCAATATGGGCGGCGAGAAGGGCGTGAGCGTCGGCGATGTTTTCGCTGTCGTGCGTCCTCGCGGAGCGGTCCGTAGCAAGTGGACGAACAAGTCGGATATCGGCTACTACGTTCAGGAGGTCGGTGCCGTCGAGGTTGTCAAGGTCAAGCAGAATATGTCCGCAGTTCGCGTCAAAGTTTCGTGCGACAACTTCCTACTCGGCGATATCGTTCAGCTCGTGGAGAAACGCACCAGCCCGCTATATGATCGCGGCGAGAAGCTCGATATTTTCGGCGATGCCTCGGGCAAGGCCATGGGCCGCATCCTGATGTCACGCGATCTCGGCGAGATGATCACGCGAGATCAGATCGCATACGTCGATCTGGGAGCTGACGACAACGTTCGCGTTGGCGACAAGCTCACGGTATTTCGTCCGCTGGAAAAAGGAAATCTGACCAAGATTCCCGAACGTGAATCGGTGGGCTCGCGCGATTACGGTTTTGGAAGCGAGATATACGAGGGCGGCAAGTTCTCAAATCAGTCAGCCCGCAAGAGCGGCGACAAAGCTACTGGCAGCGAAGTTCGCCCGGTCGATGTTCGCCGAGAACGTCCAACAGGTATGCGAAAAGTAGTCGGCGAGGCCGTCGTGCTCAACGTAAAAGAGCGAACCGCGACCATCGTCATCACCCGCGTCGCTCAGGAGATACACACGGGTGATTGGGTTGAGATCAAGTAGAGACGGGAGACGGGGGACGGGAGACAGGAGACACGAGACACGAGACAAAAGACAGGAGAGA
>JANNSK010000119.1:0-2413 GCA_031402515.1 Alphaproteobacteria bacterium
ATGTCATTTCAACCACGAAGGATATGCTGAAACATGCCGTCGCTTCCCCGCCCATCTGGTTTGCTATCTTAGGCATCTCGTGGTTCTGGGCGATTGGCACGACATGGCGCCCAGGCCGATACCGATAGAGAAGAGGCCAAAATAGAAGCTCGCTACTTCCTCGTTGCCACCAACGATGTCCTTGGCGAAGACAGGAATCTGCGTGAGGTAGGTCGTGCCAATCGCCCAGAACCACGAGATGCCTAAGATAGCAAACCAGATGGGCGGGGAAGCGACGGCATGTTTCAGCATATCCTTCGTGGTTGAAATGACATTGTAGCGTTGCGCGAGTGCCGGTTGCGCGTTGCCGGTGGTAGGGACATGCCATGCGGCCACTACGCCCAGTAGCCCTAAGCCAATCAGAATCCAAGCGACGAGATGCACGCCCGCTGGATGCAGAATCAGTAATCCGCCCGCCAGCGTGCCGATAAGGATGCCGAGGAACGTACCCGCCTCAACGATGCCATTGGCGGCAAGGAGTTCGTTTTTGCTCACCAGCTCGGGGAGAATGGCGTATTTGACCGGGCCGAAAAATGCCGCCTGCGTGCCGAACAGGAACAGGAGGATGAGCAGCGCCCATAAATGGTGGGTCGCCAGGGCGAATCCGACGAGGATGCACAGCACAAGCTCGGTAACTTTCAGCACGCGTACGAGCCCGTGCTTGGCGATGCGGTCGGCCATGATGCCGGCGATACCGGAGAATAGGAAAAACGGCAGGATAAAGGCGGCGGCGGCGAAGCTGATGAGCAGCGCCGCATCGATCTTCAGGCTGGCCGAAAGCAGGTAGGTGATGAGGATGATGACGGCGTTTTTGTAGAAATTGTCGTTAAACGCACCGAGTGCCATGCAGGTGAATATCGGACCGAAACGGCGGGAAAACAGCAGTCTGAGAAGACTCATGCCGCCATGCGACGGCGAAGCTGATGAATCATCGATTCAGCGAGCGGGATGGAAGAGGCTGGGTTTTGGCCGGTGAGCAGCGGATGATCGATGACCACGTTCGCATTAAAAGGTAGCGCGTTTTGTGGCGTACCACCGAGCTCTTTCAGTTTGGACTCGAGCAGAAATGGCACGAGTTTATCAACGCCGATGGCGCGTTCCTCCTCATCCGTAAAGCAGGTGAAGTCGTGACCGCGCATGATGGGCTCGCCGCGCGCGGTGGTGGCGGAAACCAGCGCTGCCGGACCGTGGCACACCGCCGCGATGGGTTTGCCGGCGCGGTAGAATGCCTCGACAATGGCTTTGACGGAAGCATCCGCCGGGAAATCCTCCATGGTGCCGTGGCCGCCGGGAAAATAGAGTGCGTCGTAGCCGGAAGCGTCGATGCTCGATAGTTTAATCGTGTAGTTGAGCGCGGCCTGCGCTTTGGCATCGACCTCGAAACGGCGGGTGGAGGCGGTTTGGTTTTCCTCCGTCAGGCTTTTGGGGTCGCATGGCGCTTTGCCGCCGAGGGGAGAGGCGATGGTTACTTCGCAGCGTGCATCGGTGAACGCATAGTAGGGGCCGGCGACTTCTTCCAGCCAATAACCGGTGGGCTCGGGCGCGCTGCCCATACGGTCGGCGGAGGTGACGATCATGAGGATTCGGTTCGGTTGCATAACGGCTCCTTACGTTGGTTTTCTGGGTAGCGCATCAGCGTGTCTCGCACACTGCCCGGGATTATATCAACTGAGGCTGGGCAGGCCAGCACAAAAGCCAGCCTGTTGATAGGTTGTTAACAGTTAAAATACAGCCAGTTGCGGCACGCCGAGTGCTATATATAATGTCAACCCGAACGGTACGATGGTAATCACGACAAATGCGGCGATCAGCCGCTTGGTTTTCGCAGGCAGCGTGGGATGCGCAACGATGGGCCATATGGCCAGCGCCGCAGTAGTCATAGCGATGAGTAAGGTGAGGAGGAGGAACATTATTTCCTACGTGTGGAGCGTTTTAATATCACCGCGCCGATGAGAAGTATCACGAGTGGTGCCAGCCATAATAAGAGTGTGGTGGATTCAAATGGTGGGTTGAGCAGGATAGTTTTTCCGTAGCGCTCAGCGAATCCGTTCAGAATGTCGCGTTCGCTTTTGCCGCTTTCCACTTGTTCGCGGATGTCGCTGCGCATTTCGCGTGCAAACTGCGCGTCCGATTCCGCCAGCGCCTGACCCTGACATACGACACATTTCAGTTGCTTAAAAATCGCCTGCGCCTGTTGCTCCTGCGCTGGACTAGCGAGTGGCTGCTCAATCGTCACCGCGAGGGCGGGGGAGGCGAAAAGAACGGCAATGAAAAAAAGAACAAGCACGATGCGCTTGTTCGGTGCATGACTCCCCCGCTTGCTCGGTGTTGGCTCCCCCGCTTGCGGGGGAGCGGGAACTTGCAAGCGTAGCGC
>JANNSK010000120.1:0-11363 GCA_031402515.1 Alphaproteobacteria bacterium
CGCTGCGTGGTGTAGCGCGACTGCGCGGGGCGACGTTTATCCAGATAGGGCTGAATATCTTTTTCGCTCAAGGGAATCAGCGACGGCACGCCGTCGATTACGCAGCCAATCGCCTCGCCGTGGGATTCACCCCACGTGGTATACCGAAACAGATTGCCGAAGGAGTTACTAGCCATGGACTATTCAGTATCCGGTATTGGTTATTCAGTAAAGCCAAGAGCCCACAGATGATAGCTGACAGCTCGCTATGGACTGCGGGCTGTTGACTTATAGCTACAGCCGAATCCTTGAAATGATTCGCACCACCATCATCCCCGCCCCGAACGAAAGCGGCAGCCAGATGAGAAGCTGCCAGGTGAACTTGTCCTGTAGTTTATAATAGCTTGGTTGCAATTCCTCCTCGCATTGCGTACGTACGGCAATGGTCGCGGCGGCGCATTTGCTGTGGCAAGAAGCATCCCCCGCCGCACAATCGCAGGCGCCGGTCAGCCGGTAACTGCAGAGATAATCCAGCCGTGCGCGAGCGTCGTTATACTGGCTGGTGAAGATATCAGCGGCGATGAGCGCAGCGATGATACCGACGGCGATGGAGAGCCTCCTCACCGCTCGACTGGAAGCAGAAATCGCCTTCATTGTGAATAAATTCAGAAACATAAGACCTCTTATACGCTGCACGGAGGCCTTGCAATTGTCATCATATCTTCATACAAGAATATAATACTGACTCTATACTATCAAAAGAGCCACTAAAGGCTGGAGCAGGTTATGACGGACAAGAATACTCTGACGGTGAGCAATGTCGGCGGACGTGTCAAAATCATTGATAGCTACAAACAGCAGGTGACGATCACCTTCGGCGTTTTCTCTCAACACACGCTTACGATTAGCCGTGACAACGAAACTGCCGAGTACCAAAATAACAGCCTAGTACAGGAAGCAAAGGACGCGCTGCATAAAACGCTCGACGAGAGCATCCTTGCTGATGAGAATACGCGAAAGAAAATCAAAAAAGACCTGAACAAAGCATTACAGCCCGGTTCCTACAAAAAGTTCTCCTTCGAAGTAGTCGATACGAAGGAAACCGTCCTCGACCGCTTCACCAGTAATTTTTATAGCGACCCGGATGTTAAGGAAATACTCGGCAAGCAATACACCGCGCGCGGCAAATAGCTAAACCAGCGCGATGTCCGGCGCGTCGATGGCTTTCATACCGACCACGTGATAGCCGGAATCGACATGCAGCACTTCGCCGGTGGTGCCTGCGCCTAAATCCGAAAGCAGATAGACGCCCGCACCGCCGACATCGCCCAACGTGGTGTTGCGCTTGAGCGGCGAGTTCAGCTCGTTCCATTTGAGGATGTAGCGGAAATCACCGATGCCCATCGCGGCGAGGGTTTTGATGGGACCCGCAGAGATCGCGTTGACGCGAATGTTGTCACGCCCCAAATCCACCGCGAGATATTGCACGGAAGCTTCGAGCGCTGCTTTTGCCACGCCCATGACATTGTAATGCGGCGTGACGCGCTCAGCGCCGAGATAGGTGAGGGTGAGCAGCGAGCCGCCTTTTTTCATCAGTGGCGTGGCACGTTTGGCAACGGCAGTGAACGAATACACGCTGATATTCATCGTCATCAGAAAATTATCAAGGGAGGTATCGATATATTTTCCCTTGAGTTCGTCCTTATCGGAAAACGCAATCGCATGGACGACGAAATCGAGTTCGCCCCATTCCTTGCCCAACGTGGCAAATACGGAATCAACCGAGCCCATATCCGTGACATCGCAGGGCAAAACGATTTTCGAGCCCAGCGAATCCGCAAGCGGGCGCACACGACGCTCAAGCGCCTCACCCTGAAAGGTGAAAGCAAGCTCGGCCCCTTGCGCATGGAGATATTGGCTGATGCCCCAGGCAATCGACTTATCGTTCGCCACACCCATGATAAGGCCGCGCTTGCCCTTCATGAGCAAGCCTCGCGGGATGGCCGCTCCTTTTTCTTCAGCCTCGGTCATGCCGTTCCTTTATGTTACTGCGAAACAATCTGCCATGTGCCGTCTTGCTGGCGACAGGCAGTACCGTAGGCTTGTTCGTTGCGACCACCGACATTGATGCTCTGGCTGAACTCGCGGCAATACTGGCCATTCGTGTTCTGATAATAGCCCTTCGGGGTAAAGCTGCCCGAATTGCCGGTCTGCGGATTGTTCCATGGCAACGACTGGCCCGGCTGGCCGGACTCCAGCGCGCTATACTGCGCCTGATCGTAATACTGCATGTCCGCGCGGTCGAGCGAGGCGCCGATGGAGTGACCAATACCCGCGCCGAGCAGACCGCCAATGACGCCGCCAACCACGCGGCCGTTGCCCTTGCCGAACGAGGAGCCGATAACGGCTCCACCTACAGCGCCGAGCCCGGTGCCGACGTCAGATTTACTCATGCCAGCGCCACTCATGAAACCGCCTTGCGATGCATTCTGTGCATTCTGTCTGCCGTCGCACGCAGCAAGCAACAGGGCTGCGCTGGTGACTGCAATAATCGATTGTTTGGTTACGAACATGGTGCCTCCAAAGATGATGAAACGGAATGGATGATGCTTATTTCACAACGGCAGGGAATCTTCAAGCCTCCCGAGTGAGTTGGGCATCCAGCGTTTATACGCATCAGCCGCCCGTTGCCCTGCGTTGGTGTAAACAAGCCTTTCCCATTACGATGACAAATAATAACCCGCCGATGATGGCAAGAGTTCCGCCCAACCCCATGATTCCCATGGATATTTTTAGATTCATAGGGAGGGAGGCGGCGGCGTCCGGCGTTTTGCGCAATACCCCATAGCCGCCCGAGTAGGCCAGTCCGCCGATATGCATCAACTGGCCCACCCCATAGATAATGGGCTGCCAGAAGGCTAGCCGCCAGCGCGCCACGGAGGGATAGCCGAATTCGGGGAGCATTGCGTAGGCCGCACCCATCAGCGCCAGCGTCACGCCGACGATGGAACCGTGGTAATGCGCGGGGATGGTCACGTTCTGGCCGTTAATCATTAGCCCCAGCACGCCGCCTCCACCGAACAGAATGAGGGACATCAGCAATGCCGCGACATACACTCGGTGCCTTGCTTGCTCGGTGCCTGACTCCCCCGCTTGCGGGGGGGGAGTCGACGCGCCACTTGGGGCGCGTCGGTGGGGGTGATGGGAAGTAAAGAATACCTCCCACAACACCCCCACGACACCCCCACGACTTTCGCTGCGCCTAAAGGCTTGCGAAAGTCCGCTCCCCCGCAAGCGGGGGAGCCGGCACCGCATCTGTTTCACCAGCGGCCCCGCTACAATCCCCGCCATGAGTAAGGGACCAACACCGAGCAGCTCAATCATCACCCGCGACTGGTGGGCATTGATAGCCAGAATATCCTGCGGATAAAGCGCAAACCCGGCGAATCCATAAATCGCCCCGGCGGCGAGCGACACATAGGCAATAAAAATCCAGAATGTTTTTAGTTCGCGACCGATGATTTTCTGCGTGAGCAGAAGCCACGCCGCCATCATCAGCGCGCAGTAGGAGAATTGCAGCAGGTGCCCGCCCGCCCAGAAAAGCTGCTCGAACATGGCATCGAGCGGTAAGCCCTCAGGCAGCGTATCGCCCGACATATAAAACGCAGCGAGCGCCAACGCGGTGGTGAATCCCGCATAGAGCCAGCCGAGTTCGACATAGGAAAGTTTACGCCGGTCGGAGGCGCGCGCATAGGCAACAAGCAACTGAACGAGCATCACACAAAGCCCCGCCGCGAGCAACGCCAGTGCCGTGAGGAACGGCCCGTTATTCAGCACCGGGATATAATTGCTTTTAATCACCTCCCACGGCTTCGTCATGGGCGAGAGGGCCATGAGCGCCGTCGCCATCGCCACCAGGATAAACGCCGCCGTTTGCCAGTACGGCCACACTATCCCGCGTTTTGAAATGAGGGCGCTCCAACCCATCCCACCGATACAGAGGAACCAAAGCAGCACGGAAAGATCGACATGCACAACGAGTGCTACGGAGAATAGCTGCGTAAACGCGGCAAGCTGCGGTGTGCGCGCGGCAACCAGCACGACAGCAAATATTCCTGCAATGGCGAGTGCGGCCACGCCCAGCCATAACCAGCGCGCGGATTCTGATTTGCTTTTCATAGGAGATCCTTTCATCCGCCTCTATAATGCCCTCACCCGAAATTTGCTAAAGCAAATTTCGACCTCTCCCAAGGGAGAGGTAGCCGTGGGGCAAGTACGTGCCTCTTGCTTACCTATCCCTTGGGAGAGGTCAAAATTCGCTTGCGAATTTTGAGTGAGGGCATACCGCATTCACACTTGCACGGACGCAACGAGACAGTGTAGAGCCTGCGACATGCACCCATCCCCTCGTCCCATCAGAATCTGGCTCAACCTTTGTATCCTGCTGGTGGCCATGATGGTCATGCTGGGCGGCGCGACACGCCTGACCGAATCGGGCCTGTCGATTGTGAAGTGGAACTTGGTGAGCGGAACGCTGCCGCCACTCACCGACACGGCATGGAACGTGGAATTCGACGCCTACAAAACCTCGCCGCAATACAAGCAAATGAGTCGCGACAATTTCGTCCTCGATGATTTCAAAAGCATCTTTTGGCTGGAATATCTTCACCGGCTGCTGGGGCGCATCACCGGTATCGTATTCATCGCACCGCTGCTCTATTTCATCGCACGTAAACAGCTCGACGCACCAATCAAAAGGCGCATGATAATCGCCTGCCTGCTCATCGCGGCGCAGGGAACCGTCGGCTGGATTATGGTGGCCAGCGGGCTTGTCGATATGCCGCGCGTGGAACCACTCAAACTCGCCTTGCATCTGATGCTCGCCTTCGCTCTATTCGGTTGGCTGCTTTGGACACGGTGGAAAATGATATCCCCGCCGCCCACCGAAGAAATACTGCGCGGCACCCACATCCTGTTTGCGCTCGTCACGCTCCAAATCATACTCGGTGCGCTGGTAGCAGGGTTGCGAGCGGGCTTAAGCTACAACAGCTTCCCGCTGATGGACGGGCAATGGATTCCCGCCGACCTCTACCTATTGAGTCCGTGGTGGAAAAACCACCTCGAAAGCGTGCTGACAGTACAATTTCAGCACCGCATGGGCGCATACATCGTCGTCGCGGCGGTGCTGATGATCGTCGTCGATGGCTGGAAACGCAACGCACACAAACGCCTGCTTCTGGCTTTATTGGCGATAGTATCCCTTCAATTCGCCCTCGGCGTGGCCACATTACTGAGCGGCGTCCAGCTGCATCTCGCCTTAGCCCACCAATTCACAGCATTGTTACTGTTTGCGGTCAGCCTGCGCTTGATATACATCAATTCACACGGAAATTCCCGTGATAGAAAACGAGAATAAGAAAAACCTTGCCGCCTACAGAAGGGCGTTGGATGATACAAAAAAGTAAGAGCGATGCAGAATAGAAATCCACTGAACTACAATGCGATGTTCGAACACGCGCTGGATGAAATCCGCGCCGAGGGCCGCTATCGTGTCTTCACCGACCTTGAACGCAAGGCCGGTGAGTTTCCCCGCGCGACCTCGTGCAAAACCGGCAAAGAAGTCATCGTCTGGTGCGCCAACGATTACCTTGGCATGGGCCAGCATCCGAAAGTGCTCACCGCGATGAAGGATGCTATCGACACGATGGGCGCCGGTGCCGGCGGCACGCGCAATATCTCCGGCACCCACGCCAAGATCATCGAGCTTGAAGCCACCCTCGCCGAACTGCACCAGAAAGAAGCAGCACTCGTATTTACCTCCGGCTACATCGCCAACCAGGCCGCGCTATCTTCCCTCGGTGCCCTGCTCGATGGCTGCGTGATTTTCTCTGACTCCGAAAACCATGCATCGATGGTTCAGGGCATCCGCCAGTCGAACGCCGAGAAAAAAATCTTCCGTCACAACGATGTCGAGCACCTCGCCCGCCTGCTCGCCACCACCGACATCAACGCGCCCAAGATCATCGCCTTCGAGTCCGTCTATTCGATGGATGGCGATATCGGCCCGATCAAGGAAATCTGCGCACTGGCCAAACAATACAACGCCATCACCTATCTCGACGAAGTCCATGCCGTTGGCATGTATGGCGAGCATGGCGCAGGCTTAGCCGAGCGCGAAGACATCATGGATCAGGTCGATATCATTCAGGGCACCATGGCCAAAGCCTATGGCGTCATCGGCGGTTATATCGCGGGACGCGCCACGTGGATCGACACCATCCGCTCCTACGCGCCGGGATTCATTTTCACCACCTCCCTGCCGCCCTCAATCGCCGCCGGCGCCAACGCCAGCATTCGCCATTTGATGGATTCGAAGGTCGAGCGCGAGCAGCATCAGGCCAATGCCGCCCAACTGAAATCGATGCTCACCCAAGCAGGATTACCGGTATTGCCCACGGAAACGCATATCGTCCCTGTCATGGTCGGCGACCCCGTGCTATGCAAACAAATCTCCGACATTCTGCTGAACGAATACGATATCTATGTGCAGCCCATCAACTACCCCACCGTCCGCCGGGGCAGCGAACGCCTGCGCATTACCCCCACCCCGTTCCATACGCTCGAAATGATGATCCACCTCCGCACCGCGCTGGTGGAAGTCTTCGCCCGCGTGGGCGTGCGCTACGAAACTGCAGCCAGCAAAGCTGCTTAAGTTTTCACGCAATGAACAATAAAAAAGCCCGCCGGTTTAGGGCGGGCTTTTTCGTTTAGCTTGAAAGGCGACTAGGAAGCCATCGCCTTGGTCATCCGGCTGGCGGTTTCGGAGAAGCGCTCATTGAGCGGTTCAGTGACTTCCGTCATCGCTTCAAAAAGCTTCTCCGACAGACGCACGGTTTCGGTGAAATAATTGTCGAGGTTGTTTTTGAACATGCGGCCCGAGAGGTCGAACATATCGTTCAGCGTGCGGCAGCTTAACACTTGTTTGGAAAGCTCTACGTTCTGCGCGAAGGAACGGTTGGTATAGCTGATAAGTTCAGCCCCGAGTTCTTTCGATGTTTCGACCAGTTTGTTGCCAGCCTGCGTCAACGTTTCTACGTTCTCGCGCGATAGTTCGGTCACTTCCTGCACGGCCTCTGCGGCGCTCGCAGCACTACGGGTAAGCTGGTCGGCCACCGCCGTACCACTGCCGAAATTCACAAAACCGCCTTCAGAAACAGCCTGTTTCATTCCCGGCATTTTTGGCATGTTCGCCATCATGCTGCTCCATTGCTCTTTCGCCTGCTCCGGGTTCCACATGTTTTTCCAAAGCTCGGTCGCGTTGGCGGCGGCTTTCTTGGTGACTTCCTGCATCTCGTCCGCATTGAATGGCATTTGGTAGAGTTGTGCAGCAGGCTTGGTCCATGCCGCGGAAGCGCTTTCCTTGGCAGCAGGACGCGCCGAAGGCTTATACGCCGAGCGGGTTGCATGCGCGCGTGCGTTCTTTGCGGTGCTCTTAGTTTTACGTTTCGGGCTTGCCATGGGTTTCTCCTGAAATTGTGCGATGCAGCGTATATAGCCGTTTGCGCAAACGAGGTCAAGCGCCCGCCACAACTATAACGAGAATGCCGCCAGAAAAAATGCTGCGCTGCGGTAATTGTGTTAGGTGGGCGCGGCGGTTGGGTTCCTCCCCCCTCTAGGGGGGAGGTCAGGAGGAGGGCGTTTCCCGCTTGCTCCGAATCTGATATGGGGAAATGCTGCCGCCCTCACCCCACCCTCCCCCTCAAGGGGGAGGGAGCCGAACACTGAGCCAACTTTTTGCCCTACCCGTTCGCTGCCTTCTTTGGCGTGGCGAGTTCGCCGCGCAGTTGCTTGGTTGCCGCCACCATCGCGATGAGCGCCGCTTCGGTTTCTTTCCAACCGCGGGTTTTGAGCCCGCAATCCGGATTGACCCAGATCTGTTCCGGCTCCAGCACCTCAAGCGCTTTGCGTAACAGCGTGACCATTTCTTCCTGCTTGGGTACGCGCGGCGAGTGGATGTCGTAGACGCCGGGTCCAATTTGGTTCGGGTATTTGAAATCGACAAACGCGCCGAGCAAATCCATGGCAGAGCGCGAGGTTTCGATCGAGATCACATCCGCATCAAGCGAGGCGATCGAGTCCATGATGTCGTTAAACTCGCAGTAACACATGTGGGTGTGAATCTGCGTCGCATCCTCGACGCCGGACGATGACAAGCGGAACGCATCCACCGCCCATTTGAGATAGGACTTCTTGTCGGCATCGCGCAGCGGCAAGCCTTCACGCACGGCAGGCTCATCGATCTGGATCATATGGATGCCAGCTTTTTCCAAATCCTGCACCTCGTCGCGAATGGCCAACGCGATTTGCTTGCAGGTCGTTTCGCGCGACTGGTCGTCGCGCACGAACGACCATTGGAGAATGGTAACGGGACCGGTCAACATGCCTTTCACCGGCTTATCGGTGAGGGTTTGCGCGTATTTGCTCCAGCGTACAGTCATCGGCTTGGGCCGCGAAACATCGCCGAAAATGACCGGCGGCTTTACACAGCGCGAGCCATAGCTTTGTACCCAACCGTTTTGCGTAAAGGTGAAGCCCGAAAGCTGCTCGCCAAAATACTCCACCATGTCGTTGCGCTCGAACTCGCCATGCACCGGCACGTCAATTCCCGCGTCCACTTGAAAACGGATACACTCGGCAGTTTTCTCTTCGAGGAACTTATCGTACTGCGCCTCGCTAAGCTCACCCTTCTTGAACTTGGCACGGGCTTCACGGACTTCTACTGTCTGCGGAAACGAGCCAATGGTCGTAGTGGGAAGCGGCGGCAATTTCAGTAGCGACTCCTGCGCACCGATGCGCTTGGCGTAGGGATGCTTGCGTTTGAGCATCGACTCCTCAACCGCGTTCAGCCGCTCTTTCACTTTCGAATCATGGATGCGCGGCGACTCGCTGCGGGCCTTAATGGCGTGCTTATTTTCGGCGAGCGCTTCTTTGATACCTTTCGCCATCGGCCCTTCATTGAGCGTGCGGCCAAGGAGGGCGACTTCATCGAGTTTCTGGCTGGCAAAAGCGAACCAATCTTTGATCTCACCATCAAGTTTGCTCTCGTTGGCAAGATCAACTGGCGAATGCAGCAGCGAACATGAAGGCGCAACAATGACGCGGTCGATGGTAGCCACGGTAACAGCCTGGCCGAGTAATTTAAGCGCACGGTCGAGGTCGGTCTTCCAGATATTGCGGCCATCGACAATGCCGAGCGAAAGCAGCTGCGTCGGCTGCAGTAATTTCAGTGCAGCATCGAGCTGTTTTGGCTCGCGCACGAGGTCGATATGCACGCCAGCAACGGGCAGTCCGAATGCGAGTTGTGCATTCTCACGCAACCCGGAGAAATACGTCGTGAGCATAAGTTTAAGCCCACTCGATTTCAGCGCATCGTAGGCCACGCGGTAGGCATCGCGCTGCGTAGCGGTGAGGTCGAGCGCCAAGAACGGTTCATCGATTTGTACCCAATCCGCACCGGCTTTTTTGAGCTCGGCGAGTAGTTCCTGATAGATCGGCAGCAGCTTCGGCAGCAGGGCGAGTGCATCTCCCTCGCCGTCTACGTTGCGCATTTTTCCGAGCAACAGGAACGTTAGCGGACCGATCACAACCGGACGCGTATGAATACCGAGCGCCTTGGCCTCGTTAAATGCATCCAGCGTCGTATGGGTCGTCAGCTTAAATACCGTCTCCGGCGAGAACTCCGGCACGAGATAGTGATAGTTCGTGTCAAACCACTTGGTCATTTCCATGGCGACCACATCGACGCCGTCCTTCTGGTGCCCACGCGCCATCGCAAAATACAGGCTCTGTGCGTCTTTGGTTTTGAGCGCGTCGTAACGCTTAGGGATCGCCCCGAACATGTGCACATGATCGAGTACCTGGTCGTAATAGGAGAAGTCTCCGCTTGGGATATATTGAATGCCCGCTTCCCGTTGGCGCTTCCAGTTCGCCGCACGGATGCCTTTTGCCACCGCTTCGAGTTTGTCGAAGGCAAGCTCCCCACGCCAATAGGTTTCGAGTGCTTTTTTGAGGTCGCGATTCGCGCCGATGCGTGGGTAGCCAAGGTTTGCAGTGGTAGCCATTTTGTATCTCCTAGCCCTGCGGGCTGCTGGATGGTTGCGCCAAAATTGGGATGACGGTGATAACAGGACTTGCGCGCAAAATGCAAGGACTTCTGCGAGAAATCTAGCGGGCGTGGGTCATCAGCACGCGCACCAGCCGGTAGAGCATCACGGCATTAAGCACATGCCACAGGAAGTGGGTGCCAAGCGGCAGGAATGGACATACCCATAAATCGACCGTACGGAAAATGAGCGAAAGGCTGAAAATCCCTAAAATAAACACGAATTCAAGCCCATCCGACGCATGTTTTTTCAGAATGGCCGCTGCGAGCACGGCAAGCGTGACATAGGTTGGTACGTACATGATGGAACCGTTAAGCGTGTCCGGCGAAAGGTAGCGTTGCGCGGCCACGGTAAAGACCTGATAGAGACCCCAGCAGATGCCAATCGCCAGCCACCGCAACCCCAGCACCCGGCGCATGGCCGAGATGAGATAGACGTTAATGAAGAGGGTGATGGGAATCACATCCGCCAGCATGGTGGCGCGGTTGGCATAGGTGTGCCAGAGGCCGCTGCCGATACCAATACCGATCAACGCGACAAGCAACAACCAGATGTCGCCAGCCTTACGGAAACGGTTAAACGCCTGTGGCCGCAATTCGCGCCAGCAGAGATACGCGACATAGAAGAACAACAGGTTGCTGACAGCGTTGATCGGCTCTGCCCAGAGCGCGGCATCCCCTGCACGTTCGCAGTAGGAGTCGAGGAACGTGAGGGTGGTTTGGTTCATGCAAGTAGCTTACAGCCTACAGCCGAGAGCTTACAGCTAAAAATCTTTGCTGTCGGCTGTTGGCTCATGGCTGTCGGCCCCTTAAAATGCGCTCGAGTCACCCGCCATGCGCTTCAAACGCGCCTCGCGGTTGACGTTGCGGACGATCTGTTTCAACAGGATGTAAAGCAACGTGGCATTGAGTATATGCCATATGAAGTGGGTGCCCGCATGCATCATCGGGCAGACAGCGTGGTCGATGGCCCGACAGAATAGCGAACATACGCCGATAATCGCCGCCAGCATGAAATGTTGCGAGGATGGCCGCGCCTTGAGGTGCAGGTAAACGGCGATCATGATCAGCGCAATCATCGAGGAGAGATAGCCGATGGAGTCGTTCAAGGCGTTGGGAAATTGGGCGACCAGCATATGTTATAAGCCGACGAAGGCGACGTAACCCACCCCCCCCCAGAAACGAATAAAAAGACCAAAGCGGAACAAAACCCATAAGACAA
>JANNSK010000121.1:0-2105 GCA_031402515.1 Alphaproteobacteria bacterium
TGACGTGCCCGTTGCAGCGTATCTTAGCGGTGGTCTCGACTCGTCAATACTAAGTGCCCTGGTTAAACGACACCACATCAATGACCTCATCACTTTTTCGGTCGGTTTCGCTGATACAAGTTTTGACGAGAGTGAATTTCAGGCAAAGATGGTCCGGCATCTCGATACTGACCATCGCTCGATAGAAGTGAATAGTTCAGAAATTGGCAAAGCATTTGCCGATGTCGTTTGGTTTGCCGAAAGACCGATGATGCGTACTGCGCCCGCGCCGCTGCTGTTGCTGGCGGGCCTGGTGCGCAACAATGGCATTAAGGTAGTGCTAACCGGCGAAGGTGCGGACGAAATTTTCGGCGGATACAACATCTTTCGCGAGGACAAAGTTCGGCGCTTCTGGGCACGCAACCCCGAATCGCGCTGGCGAGCCGGGTTGCTTTCGCGGCTATACGGGTATATCAAGCGAGATCCCAAGGCCGACGCATTTTGGCGCCTGTTTTTTCGCAGTGGTCTCGAGAATACAGCCGATCCTTATTATTCCCATCGGACTCGATGGAACAATTCTGCCCAGATGAAACGGCTTTTTGCACCGGAATTCAAAGCGCAAATGCAAACCGATGAATCATTGATGGCCGATCTTGATGCCTATCTTGACCCTGGCCGTGAAAAATGGCATCCGCTATGCCGCGCCCAGTATCTTGAAATGACAATGTTCATGTCCTGCTATTTACTAAACAGCCAGGGAGATCGCATGATGATGGGCCATTCAGTGGAGGGCCGCGTGCCATTTCTCGATCACCACCTCATAGAATTAGCGGCAAGAATTCCGCCAAAATACAAGATTCGATCGCTTGAAGAAAAATATGTACTAAAACGTGCCTTTGCTGATCTTTTGCCGCCCGACATCGCGAGTCGTGCCAAGCAACCGTATCGGGCGCCCATTGCCGCCTGTTTCATACCAGGGATGGACAATCTTGGCGCTGAACTGATGCAGCAAGGGCCGCTAAAGGAAAATGGATTCGCCAATGTTGCTGCCTTTGGCAATCTCATGCAAAAGGCGGGAAGCACAGGGTTGGTCTTCGGCGAACGCGATGAAATGGCGGTCGCGACCATGGCATCTTTGCAGCTGCTGCAACACCAGTTCATTACCAATTTCAGGCCGATGCGCGACCAATCAGATACGCCGTCGACTGTGAGTCTCGTACCGTGAAAACTGAGCTATGACTTCGTAACGAGTTGGGACAATTTCTTGGTTGAGAATTCCCACATGTGAGATTCCTCGCTGATGTTGGCCGATTTTTTCTGGAGAGCGGCGCTATGGACACTAAGGCGTTAAATGCTGTCGTGCTTCCAGAAGCGAGTTTTTTACTTCAAAAGACGAGGATCGTGAATTGATGCCGGAGAATATAGATTCTGCAGATGACCAAGTAGAATTTGTCTTAAGGAAGCATTGTGCTGCTTGACCAAATACTTGAGCGGAGCGCGCAGCGACATCCGGAAAAGGAAGCGCTAATTTGCAGCGATCGCCGCGCTAGCTACGCAGAAATAAACACTGGTGCAAATGCGTTAGCACATGCTTTTCGCGCACTAGGGCTGCTGCGTCAGGAACGCGTCGCGATATATTTTGACAATTCGATTGAAACCGTGCAAGGCATATTCGCCACGATGAAAGCGGCGGGCATCTTTCTAGTTATCAATCCTCAAGTCCGAGGTCAAAAACTCTCGTTTATTCTCAAAGACTGCAACGTTCGAATCCTACTGACGGGAATTCATAATCTTGTTGCCGTCGCTCCAGCAGTAGCAGCATGTCCTGATTTGCGGCACATCGTGCTATTTGACGGAACGCTGGAAGCATTGAGCATTCATGGTGAATTGCTGAGCGCCGCAAAAAAGTCGTTGCACTTGCTGCAAGATTTGCTGAAATCATATCCACAGAGCACCCCGCCTAACCCCAATATCAGCCTTGATTTGGCAAGTCTCATTTATACGTCAGGTTCCACCAGCCAGCCAAAGGGCGTGATGCTGACCCACCTGAATATGATTACCGCTGTGACATCCTTGACCACTTATTTGTGTAACGAGCCCGACGATATCATCCTCAGTCCGCTACC